>JANYBQ010000407.1 GCA_025360705.1 Betaproteobacteria bacterium
GCTTGCGCCAAGGCATGGAAATTGACGCAAGTGCCGGATTCTTCATATAATCCAAGGCTCTGCAGCGCCTAGTGGTTCCGCGGCGGAGCAGGGCAGGCTGTCGATAAAAGCCTTCCCGGACCCCACCTAAGAGGTTCTCATCAGAAGAACGCCGACCGTGGAAAAGAACCCATCCAAACCATCATCGAAAGATACTCATGAAAACCTTCAGCGCCAAACCCGCTGACGTGACGCACGAGTGGTTTGTGATTGACGCGACCAATAAGGTCCTCGGACGAGTAGCCAGCGAAGTTGCTCTCCGTTTGCGCGGCAAACACAAGGCCATTTATACGCCTCACGTCGATACGGGTGACTTCATCGTCATCATCAATGCAGCCCAGCTTCGTGTCACCGGCGCCAAGCCGATCGACAAGATTTACTACAGCCATTCTGGCTACCCCGGCGGCATCTCGGCCATCAACTTCCGGGATATGCAAGCCAAGTTTCCAGGCCGCGCGCTGGAAAAGGCCGTCAAGGGCATGTTGCCCAAGGGCCCGCTTGGCTACGCCATGATCAAGAAGCTAAAGGTGTACGGTGGTGCTGAGCACCCGCACACTGCCCAGCAACCCAAAGTGTTGGAAATCTAAGGAGCTTCAAATGATTGGTGATTGGAATAATGGAACCGGTCGTCGCAAATCCAGCGTTGCCCGTGTGTTCCTGAAAAAGGGCAGCGGACAGATCGTTGTGAATGGCAAAGACATTCGAGAGTACTTTGGCCGCGAAACGTCGATCATGATCGTGAAGCAGCCGCTATTTTTGACCAACCATGTCGAAACATTTGACATCATGGTCAACGTAGCGGGTGGCGGCGAGTCCGGCCAGGCCGGCGCAACGCGCCACGGCATTACTCGTGCGCTGATGGACTACGACGCAACGCTCAAACCCGAGCTGTCCAAAGCCGGCTTCGTGACGCGTGACGCGCGCGAGGTGGAACGTAAAAAGGTCGGCTTGCACTCTGCACGCCGGCGCAAACAGTTTTCGAAGCGTTAATCGGCAAAAAACCGCCCTTGTGGCGGTTTATGCCTTCTGGAGTCTCGCGCGTTTTTTGGCTACTGGGCCGTCGATGTGGTGGCGTGGTTATAGGAGCAACCAGACATTTTGGTGCATCCAACTTAAAGGGGTCTTGGGTGTTCGTCGTAAAGCCCATACTCGGATTGGCGGCAAAAAATCGGCAGCTTTAATTCCGGGCGATTTCCTGTAGTATTGATGGATACCATTCTCTGGAGTAGTTTATGAGCGCCGTTGCAGAAGTTATTCATACCGAGATGCCCGTCCCGATCCTGTTTACTGACAGTGCCGCAGCCAAAGTGGCAGATCTGATTGCCGAGGAAGGTAATCCGGATTTGAAGTTGCGCGTGTTTGTCCAGGGCGGCGGTTGTTCCGGATTCCAGTATGGCTTTACTTTTGACGAAATCACCAATGAAGACGACACCACCATGACGAAAAATGGTGTGTCCTTGCTGATTGACGCGATGAGTTATCAATACCTTGTGGGTGCGGAGATCGACTACAAAGAAGATTTGCAGGGCGCGCAGTTCGTCATTAAAAATCCCAATGCCAGCACCACCTGTGGATGTGGATCGAGCTTCTCTGCCTGACACCCCGATTGACATTTAACGCGGAGTACATTGCTTTAAGAATACGGGCGCTTTTGGCGCCCGTAACGCTTTTTAGGCCCCCGGTTTCCTAGCGAGATGCCCTACATCAAACCAACGTAGAGAATCCACGCGACCGGCCACTGCGCGGTTTATTGGGTGGTAACTTGCCGCATCGTCGTCGCAGCAGCCAATTGCTGCCTGGCGGAGGCCGCGAAGCGGTCGAACACAGGTTTCACGGCGGCAGACATCGGAGAAGATTCGACTTGTTGCGCAATCGTCGAAGGGTCATGGTAAACGCCGTTGATGCGCAACTCAAAATGCAAATGCGGCCCGGTGGCCCAACCGGTCGAGCCCACCGCGCCAATGACTTCGCTTTGGCCGACGCTCTGGCCGCGTTTTACGTCGATGCGGCTCAAGTGCGCGTAAACGGTGGATTTATTGTCGCGATGGCCGATATAAATGACGTTGCCATAGCCGTTTTGTACGCCTGCAAACTCGACGACACCCTCGCCAACGCTACGCACTGGCGTGCCGGTTGGGGCTGCGTAGTCCACTCCCTGATGCGCAATCCATTTTTGCAAGATTGGATGAAAGCGCATTTTGAATCCGCTCGTCACGCGCGAAAATTCCATTGGTGAAGCCAACAGGCTGCGCTTCAGGCTTTGACCATCAAGCGTGTAGTAAGCGCCCTTGGTGCGCGATGCCGCATCAGGCCCCATGGTCGAAGGATCGTTGAACCACATCGCCTGGTAGGTCTTGCCGTTATTCACGAACTCGGCGCTCAGAACACGTCCGCTGCGCATGGGTTCGCCGTCGCCCTCCAGACTTTCATAAACGACCGAGAATCGGTCGCCCTTGCGCAAAGCCCGGTGAAAATCGATGTCACCGGAAAATATTTCCGCCAACTGCACCGCTACCGGATCCGGGATGCGGGCGTCGTCGGTTGCGGCAAAAAGCGAGGTTTGGATGGTGCCGCTGGCCAGCCTGGCAGATGCCGTCAGCGGCGCCGTTTCAACCGCGGTTTTAAAACCTAAGGTGGTCTTCTCCACCACGACACGTTTGAAGTTGCTACTGTCGTCAGGGCTCCAACGCACACTGAGCTTGAGCAAAGTATTGCCATCAGCGACTTCCGCCGTCACGTTGCGTCCCGCGCGGCCCAGCAGGGCCTGGCGCGCAACCGGATCGGAGCGCAAATGCGCGGCGGCGGCCGGGTCATCGATACCCAGCCGCTTGAGCAAACTTACGGCTGTGTCGGTGCTGCGTGTCAGCTCGGAACGATAGAGCCGGAACGCGTGGTTTTCAAGTTGATCGATCTGCTCCTGCAAAGGTTGGGTCTCGACAGACTCTAAAACCTGGTGTACCGGCAGATCGGCGGCATCTGGAGCCAGAGAGGCCACCGCAAATCCGCCGGCGCTCAAGAATATCGCGGCGATAGCAGCGGAGATGCGTTTGGGGTGTAAGACAAGAGCCTGAGTTGCAGCGGCAAGAAACTGGCCTGCAATGGCAGTAAAACCGTGAATCAAATCGAATTTCCCAATGTCGGTGATGAGGCGATGCTGAGCGCTTTTCGACGCTTTGCCCCACAGCGCAACATTAGAATCGACCGCTCGGGCGAGCCCAGAGTATATCTGCCCCTAAAGCTGCCACATCTGTACAAACCCTATGACCCAAGCCACCCTCCCGGTTTTTCCTGTTACAGATCAGGTTCGCATTGCGCTGGCGGTATCGCTACGCGGCTGTGAAGAGCTGATTCCCCAGGAAGACTGGGTCAAAAAACTGGCTCGCTCGCATGCCACCGGTACCCCGCTGCGCATCAAACTGGGCCTTGACCCGACCGCCCCCGACATCCATATTGGTCATACCGTGGTGCTTAACAAGATGCGCCAGCTACAGGACATGGGCCACACGGTGATCTTTCTGATCGGTGACTTCACCAGCATGATCGGCGACCCGTCCGGGCGCAATACAACGCGTCCGCCACTCACGCGTGCGCAGATCGAGGCCAATGCGCAGACCTACTATCAGCAGGCCTCCCTGGTGCTGGATCCGAGCCGCACGGAAATCCGCTACAACAGCGAGTGGAGCGACCCGTTGGGCGCACGCGGCATGATTGAGCTGGCAGCGAAATACAACGTCGCGCGGATGATGGAACGCGAGGACTTTTCCAGGCGTTACAAAGCCGGTTTGACGATCAGCGTGCACGAGTTCCTGTATCCGTTGATGCAGGGTTACGACAGTGTGGCGCTCAAGTCCGACCTGGAACTAGGTGGCACGGACCAAAAGTTCAATCTGCTGGTGGGTCGCCACTTGCAGGCGGAGTATGGGCAGGAGCCGCAGTGCATCTTGACCATGCCCCTGCTCGAAGGGCTCGACGGCGTGGAGAAAATGTCCAAGAGCAAAAACAATTACATCGGTATCTCGGAAGACGCCAACAGCATGTTTGCCAAGACCTTGAGTATTTCCGATGTTTTGATGTGGCGCTGGTATACCTTGCTTAGCTTCAAGTCAGAAGCGGAGATTGCCGCGCTAAAAGCCACCGTGGACGAGGGTGGCAACCCCAAGCACGCCAAAGTGGCGCTGGCCAAGGAAATCACGGCACGGTTCCACTCGATTGCGGCGGCGGACGCGGCCGAGCGGGATTTCATCAACCGGTCCCAAGGCGGTATACCGGATCAAATCCCCCAACTTAACCTGCCATTGGGCGATGGTGAGATTGCAGTTGGTATTGCCAAGCTGCTCAAGATGGCGGGCCTGACCGCATCCACTGGCGAGGGCAACCGCCTGATTGACGGTGGTGGTGTGCGTGTGGATTCGGAACCAGTCAGCGACAAAGGCCTACAGCTGGGAGCCGGTGTCTACGTGTTGCAAGTCGGCAAACGCAAGTTCGCGCGCGTAACGCTGGCGCGCCGCGGCAAGGTCGGCGTGGACAATACCGCACCGTTCTGAGCGGTACGCTGGTTGAACAGCTGCAATGCCAAGCGGGTGTCGGTCTCGGATCTGTCGCGCAGCAGTGTCAGTTCGGGCTGGGTCGGCAAAAAGGCGCCGATCATCGAGATCGGCAGCCAGCCGGCGAACCACGCAGCGTGGCGTTTACGGCGGTGCATCCGGTCATATTCCTCACGCCGATTAACGCGGACGGCAGGTCCGCGCGCGCCATCGGCCACAATGCGCGAATGCCCGTGTTGCCCCGCCGTTTCCTGACACCCCAACGTTTGTTGTGGGCATCGGTCGGGGCGGCCGTCATCACAATAACGCTAAAAACGCTGGCCTGGTACATCACCGATTCGGTCGGCCTGTTATCGGACGCGATGGAGTCCTTCGTAAATCTGGCAAGCGCCATTTTTGCGCTGGTAATGGTCACGATCGCCCAGCGCCCGGCCGACGCGGAACACCCGTACGGGCACCACAAGGCCGAGTATTTTTCGTCCGGCTTTGAAGGCGTCCTGATCGTTGGGGCGGCCGCCGGCATTATCTGGGCGGCCGCTCACCGCTTAGCCAATCCACAGCCTTTGAATTCGCTCGGCTGGGGGCTGGCTCTGTCGGTCGGGAGCTCGATCATCAACGGCGTGCTGGCACGGGCCATGTTTGCCGCGTCGGTTGTTCACCGTTCAATTGCACTGGAGGCCGATGCCAAACACCTGGTAACGGATGTCTGGACCTCGATTGGCGTAGTGCTGGGCATCGGGCTGGTCTTGTTGACCGGCTGGTTGTGGTTGGATTCAGTGGTGGCGATAGGCGTGGCGCTCAATATTCTGCGCGAGGGCTCCCATCTGGTGTGGCGCTCGTCCCAGGGGCTGATGGACGAAGCGCTGGAACCCGAGGTGTTGGCGCAAATCCAAGCGACCCTGCACGAGTTCGACCATCGCACCATTCGCTTCGACCACGTCAGTTCGCGGCGCTCCGGGCAGCGGCGTTTTGTCGACCTCCACATGCATATGCCGGCCAGCTGGTCGCTCGGGCGCGCAGCTGCCTTGCGTACCAGCGTAGAGCAGGCGTTGATGAGCGCGGTGCCCGGCCTGCGCGCCAGCATCCAGCTACTGCCGAGCGACGTGGAAGCCCATTTCGACGACCCCCGGGATCTGATTTGAAAGCCGTTTTACAACGTGTAGCCGAAGCCGGCGTGACGGTGGGCGGCGAAGTTATAGCGGGCATCGGCAAGGGGCTGCTGGTATTGCTGTGTGCCGAGCGCGGCGACACGGAAGTCCACGCCGACAAAATGCTCGCCAAGATACTCAAGTTGCGCGTTTTTGGCGATGCCCACGGGCAGATGAACCGCAGTTTGCAAGATGTCGCCGGAGGCCTGCTGGTGGTGAGCCAGTTCACGCTGGCGGCCGACACATCCAGTGGCAATCGGCCCGGTTTCAGCTCCGCCGCGCCGCCGGCGGAGGGCCGACGTCTTTACGACTATTTTGTGGCCCGGTCGCGGGTTGCCCACCCGGTAGTGCAGACCGGGCAATTCGGCGCCGACATGCAAGTCGCGCTGGTCAACGACGGACCGGTGACCATACAGCTGCGGATCGACCCGGGCGGGTAGTGAAGGTTGAGGGGGCCTTAAGCGTAGGGGTTTTGAAAACCCAGACCCGCCAGTATGTCGATCTCGCGCCTTTCCATGGCCTGCGCATCCGCCGGCCCGCTCTCGTGGTCCCAGCCCTGCGCATGCAGGCTGCCGTGCACGATCAGGTGGGCGTAGTGAGCCTCCAGGCTCTTTCGATTCTGCTTCGCTTCCTTCCCCACGACTGGAGCACACAGCACCAGATCGGCGGTCAATGGCTCGCGCGTATACGTAAACGTCAGCACATTGGTAGCGTAGTCCTTGCGGCGATAGTCGCGGTTCAGGGATTGGCCTTCCTGGGCATCGACGATCCGGACCGTCATCTCTGCGTCTCTTTCCAGAGCGTGGCGAATCCAGCGCGCCACCTTGTGACGCGGCAAGGCTTTGCGATGCAGCGGCGCGTCGACAATGTCCGCGGCGAATTGCAGCGACAGCGAAAGTTGCTTCAGCATCGACCGATACTGCGTCAGGGTGCGCGTTTGCGTACCGCCGCGCGAGCCGACCCGGCCGGTGCAGCCGTTAGCGGCGCATCGTCCTGGCCACGCATGTCGTAGGCGTCCACGATGCGCGCCACCAGCGGATGACGCACCACGTCGGCGCTTGTCAAGCGGCAGATCGCAATGCCTTTGACGCGTTTGAGCACGCGTTCCGCGTCGATCAAACCGCTGAGCTGAGTCTTGGGCAGGTCGATCTGGCTTACGTCGCCCGTCACTACTGCCTTGGCGCCGAAGCCGATACGCGTCAGGAACATCTTCATCTGTTCCTGCGTCGTGTTCTGCGCTTCGTCGAGGATGATGAACGCGTTGTTGAGCGTGCGCCCGCGCATGAAGGCCAGCGGTGCAATTTCTATCGCCTGGCGCTCGAATGCCTTTTGCACCTGCTCGAAACCCATCAGGTCGTACAAGGCGTCGTACAGCGGGCGCAGGTAAGGATCGATTTTCTGGCTCAGGTCGCCCGGTAAAAAACCCAGCCGTTCGCCGGCCTCCACCGCCGGACGCGTCAGCACAATGCGTTGCACCGCGCTGCGTTGCAAGGCGTCGACCGCGCAGGCTACCGCAAGATAAGTTTTGCCCGTGCCGGCCGGCCCGATGCCGAAGGTGATGTCGTGGCTGGTGATGTTGGCCAGGTAAGTCGCCTGGTTGGCGGTACGCGCGCGCAAGTCCGCGCGGCGTGTTTGCAACGCCGGGTTGCCGCCGTCGTCCATGTCGGTATCAGCCGCCAGCATCAACTGCACGGTGGCCGTGTCGATCGGCCGCGCCGCGAGCTCGTACAGAGCCTGCAGCATTTCCATGCCGCGTTTCGCGCGCTCCCTGGCGCCGTCCACTTTGAACTGCTCGTGCCGGTGCGCGATCTGCACCTGCAAGGCCGCCTCGATGGTGCGCAAGTGTTGGTCCATCGGCCCGCACAGGTTGGTCAGACGGGTGTTGTTGGGCGGAGCAAACAGGTGTCGGAGGATCAAGTCGATAATTCCAGCAGGGGCCGATAAGGCCCTCCATGATAGGCAACGCAATAGAGGCAGGCAATGATTGGCAAGTTGACGGGCACACTGGGTGACAAGAATCCACCCCAGGTACTGGTGGAATGCAACGGCGTGGGTTACGAAGTCCAGGTTCCCATGAGCACTTTTTACAACCTGCCGGCCCAGGGTTCGCCGGTGTCGTTGCTGACCCATTTCGTGGTGCGTGAAGACGCGCAGATTCTGTATGGGTTCGAGACCCAGAACGAACGCGAGGCGTTTCGCCAACTCATCAAGATTTCGGGTGTCGGCCCGCGTACCGCGTTGTCGGTGCTGTCCGGCATGAGTGTGGGCGAATTGGCGCAAGCCGTTACGCTGCAACAGGCGGCGCGTCTGGTCAAAGTGCCCGGCATCGGCAAGAAGACCGCCGAGCGGCTGCTGCTGGAACTCAAGGGAAAACTGGGGGCCGACCTGGGCGCGTCGGCGTTTGTTGCCAACGATGACCATACCGATATCCTGCAGGCACTGGTGGCGCTGGGCTACAGCGACAAGGAAGCGGCTTTGTCGCTCAAGGCGCTGCCATCCGGCGTGGGTGTGGGCGAAGGCATCAAGCTCGCGCTGAAAGCCCTGTCGCGGGCTTGAACATCGGCACCGCCCGACGGGCGCGCCGATTGAAAGCCCTACTGCGCGCTGCGCACCGCCCGGCCGTTGCCCGGCTGTACCGGCCGTGCGTTGTTGGGGAAAAGCTGCGCGAACAAGCGAAGCTGTTCGCGGCTCACCGTCACCGGTTGCTTCAGCACCATCCACAACACGCCCTCGGAACACGGCGGTGTAGTCAACGATCCCATGAACTGGTAATAGCGCTGGTCCTTCGGCAACAACTGGGCAAGTTCCAGCGTGTTTGCGGGCATACGCACGCGGTCTCCGGTATCCAGCGGCATATAGGTCCAGACCTTGTCGATCACCGGGTTGGGGGCGCCTGGTTCCAGCAACACCGCCACCACCGCCAATTGGCCCTCGGCGTTGCGGTGCACCAGATGCGCCACCATGGCAAAGCCCTGGAAGTTGACGCGTTCTTCACTCGGGTGGTGAAAATTGAATTGCAACAACTTGAACTCGGATCCGCGCACCATGATCCGGTTGTCGCCCACTACGTCGACCTGGATCGTGTGGCCGTTGTTGAAAACGCTTGCGCCGCTGGGTGCATAACTGAACATGATCGGCTCCGCCGGCCCCTGCAATGTGGCGGACTCCTCGATATTGATCGGTGACTGGCGTTTGCCGATCGCGCACAGGTTGAATTCGGGCTTGAGTCGACCCCAGGCCTGCGGCCCATTGCTGCCTTCATAACTCCAGTCAACTTCGCCGGTACCGTATGCATCCGGCGCTTCGGCTGCGGTGTGCCCGGTCATTGCCGCTGCGCGAGCCCGGATGTATTGGCGGCTCGCCATAGGATTTGGAATTCCGCCCGGCGGGACATGGGCCGGCTCTGCCATCTCGATAATCATGGCCGGCTTTTTAGGCTTGTCGTTGATGTTCAGGACCATGCGTTTTTTGGCGTCGATGCCGCTCTCCAATGCCGCGCGCACCAGGTTGCCGATCTCCCTGGCCGACGAGGCCGCGGGCGCGGGTTTTTTGGCGGCCACCGGTGTACTGGCGAGTGTTGCAGCGCTTTCCTGCGCGAACACGACACTCGGGCCGCGGAACAACACCAAGGTGCACACAAGCTTTGCCAGCCGCATGTTGAACCGGTTGGATGCGAGACGGCGTCGACGGATTGGGTGCATCGGTGCTGTATCGGCATATCGCGGTGTTTACTTGAGGCCGGAAGTCGTCGCAGGCTATAGTCGGACTCCATGTTTTCAACCGCTGTTCCTATCGTTTCAGGGCCCCTCGGGCGGCGACGCCCGTGAGCATCCAGACCGACGATTTCGCTCCCGCGCCGGCGCGTCGCATGGTCTCGGCCGCGCCTGCGTCGCCCAACGAAGAAGCGGTTGAACGCGCGCTGCGCCCCAAGTTGCTCGACGACTATGTGGGCCAGGTCAAGATTCGCGAACAACTCGAAATTTTCATCCGCGCGGCACGTATGCGCGAAGAAGCGCTCGACCATGTTTTATTGTTTGGCCCACCGGGCCTGGGCAAGACTACGTTGTCGCACATCATCGCGCACGAACTCGGTGTGAATTTGCGCCAGACCAGCGGACCGGTGCTGGAAAAACCCAAGGACCTGGCGGCGTTGCTGACCAATCTGGAAAAGAACGACGTCCTGTTCATCGACGAGATTCACCGTTTGTCGCCGGTTGTGGAAGAAATTCTTTATCCCGCGCTGGAGGACTACAAGATCGACATCATGATCGGTGAAGGCCCGGCGGCGCGTTCGATCAAACTGGACTTGCAACCCTTTACGCTGGTCGGTGCCACCACGCGCGCGGGCATGTTGACCAACCCGCTGCGCGACCGTTTCGGCATCGTGGCGCGGCTGGAGTTTTATACCGCCGAGGAACTGGCGCGTATCGTGCGGCGCAGTGCCGGTTTGCTGAACGTGCCGATGGACGAGCAGGGCGGTTTCGAGATAGCACGGCGCTCCCGTGGCACGCCGCGCATCGCCAATCGCCTGCTGCGCCGGGTGCGCGATTACGCCGACGTCAAGGGCAGTGGTCATATCACATTGCCGATCGCCAATCTGGCGCTGGCGATGCTGGATGTGGACCCGCAGGGCTTCGACGTGATGGACCGCAAACTGCTGGAAGCGGTGATCCACCGCTTCGACGGCGGCCCGGTCGGGCTGGACAATATTGCCGCAAGTATTGGGGAAGAACGCGAGACGATAGAAGACGTGATCGAGCCTTATCTGATCCAGCAAGGTTATTTGCAACGCACACCGCGCGGACGCATCGCCACGCTGGCCGCTTACCGGCATCTGGGCGTGACACCGCCGAAAAACAATACCGATTTATTCGGCGTCTAGGCCCGTCTAGGCCGCCGGTTCGCCGCGCTTGCGGCTCGCGGCGCTAATGTTCAACACGATCAGAATCTGGGCGACGTAATAACTCGACAGGACCCACAGGCCGGCCCGCGGAATCGGCGCGACAAAACGGTCGAGTGCAATCAAGCTGTCGCTCAGCATGAAGATGCCGGCGCCCAGTGCCACCGCGATCGACGGCGCGTCGCGCAATACCGTAGCGCGTCCGATGGCCTGCGCCGCCATAAGCGTGATGACCGTCACATACGCCCCCACCGCCACTTTGAGCGCGGCGTCGGTCAGTCCGCTCCATAAGAACAGGTACATGCCACCGCCGAAGATCAGGGTCGCCAGCAAGATCCGGCGACCCGGAAACCAGGCGAACCCCTTGTGGAACAGCGCGATATAGAACAGGTGCGCCACCAAAAACGACGCCAGTCCCGGAATGAACCGGTTTCCCGGCAACATCAGAAACACGTCGCCGGCCACGGATGCGAGCAAGGCCGCGACCAGCAGCCATTCACACGGCGCCCGTACCCCAGCGGAAGTCGGACTCCGCACAGCCAGCAATATCGCAATCAGTATCGTCAACGGCTTAAACAGCTGGTGCAAGTCGGTCAAGGCCAGGGCACTGCTGGCGGTTGCCAGTGCGGCCGACTGGACCAGCAGCGCTGCCAGAATTGTCAACCGTCTTTGCAACACCGCGCCCACGACCCAATAACAGACCAACAGCGTCGCACTGCAAATGGCGGTGGTCGAAATGCGCCAGCTTCCGGCAAACCAGAGCACGACCAGCACACCGGCCAACAGCAGCAGGAATTGCAGGCCGGCAAACCATGTGCTCGCGCGGTCCAGCGCAGGGTTGAAAACGCTTGCCTGACGAATATCGAATTCCGGCTTGGCCCAGGCCCGTGCCAGGTCGGTCGGGCGCCAGCCCGGAGGTTTAAGCCAGACGCGCAATTTGTCGCTCCAGCGCCGCGTGTGCCAGCTGTTTTTGAGCAGCGTCCAGTACACCTCGGCATTGGCCCATAAGGGGTCCCAGCTGCGTAACGCGCTGCGGGTGCCATAGACACATTTTTCCTGCTCCTCTCTGAAACTGCCGAACAGCCGGTCCCAGATTATCAGAATGCCGCCGTAGTTTTTGTCCAAATAGGCGTCGTTGACGGCATGGTGCACGCGGTGGTTGCTGGGTGCGCAAAACACGCGGTCGAACCAGCCGAGTTTGCCGACCAGTTCGGTGTGGACCCAGAACTGGTACAGCAGGTCTACCAGCGCCACGATGCCGAAGATCAGCGGCGGGACACCAGCGACCGCCATCGGGAGATAAAAGATCCAGCCCAGCAAACTGCCGCTGCTGGTCTGGCGCAATGCGGTGGACAGGTTGTAGGCTTCGCTTTGATGGTGCACTACATGCGCGGCCCAGAACACCGCCACTTCGTGGCCGGCGCGGTGCAGCCAGTAATAACAGAAATCGTAGAACACCAGCGCCAGCAAAACGCCGTACCAGGTGCTCCAGAACGTGAGGTCGGGCGCGACAGCCACCCAATGGTAGACAGCGGTGTACACACCGATCGCCAGCACTTTGGTGAACAGTCCCCCGAGCTGGCTCAGCACGCCCAGGCTCATGCTGGCAATCGTGTCGTTGAGCCGGTAGACATTGCGGCCACGGGCCAGGCCGGTGGTGAACTCGATACCGATCAGCAGCAAAAAAAACGGTATCGCCAGAACGATGATCTGGCTCGGAGTCATGCCGCCGTCTCGTCCAGCCACGCGTCCTCGAGATGCGCGGTATCGGACCAGCCGACTATGGTGAGGCCCTGCGGCGTCCACAAAAGGCGATTGATGCTGGCGTTCACCAGCGCCCAGGTCCTGGGTGCCTGCATGTCGAGGCCGGTCGCGGCGCGGTACAGCGCATCCAGTACGCCACCATGGCAGACCAGCACGATCTGTTCTCCCATGTGGCGCTGCGCCAGCGCATGGGTGACCTGTACCACCCGGTTCCGCACGCTTGTCAGGGATTCGCCGCCAGGCGGCGTCCAGTCGGGGTCGCGCTGGCGCCAGCGGGCGGTTTGCTCGGGCCAACGCGCTTCCAGTTCGCTAAAGGTCTTGCCCTCGAAGCTACCGAAGCCGCGTTCACGCAGGCCAGGCTCGGCGACGACTGCGAGGCCGGTCGCATCCGCTATCGACCGGGATGTATCCAGGGCTCGCAACAAGTCGCTGCTATACAACGCCGCCATGGGATCGCGCGCGGCCAGCGCACGCGCCAATCGCTGCGCCTGCCAGCGGCCCTTTTCGTTAAGCGGAATGTCCGCTTGGCCCTGGATCCGGGCGTCCACGTTCCAGGCGGTTTCGCCATGGCGTAAGGCAATAATCCGGGTCGTTTGCATGCCCGATTCTAAGAACCCGCCGGGCTTCCAGACGGTTAGCGCGGTATCTCGACCACGATGCGGCGTGCTCCCTGGGGCGGATTTGGAAACCCCTGCAGGGCCGCCTGAAACATGGCGGGCAATACCAGCTCGTCATCGGGCCAGCGGCCATCGTGATTGGCAAGGGACTCGAACACAACTTGGTTGTCGGCAATCCTGCGTACTACCAGGTGAACCTCGCGCCGGTAGTATGGGAATTCGAATGCCAGACTCAAGGAAGGTGAGCGCCATATCGTGCCAAACCGGCTGAATGTCGGGTAGGGCGTGACGTAGCCGGTCGTGTAACGCGGGTCGTCCCAGGGCGCCTGCGGATCGCGGAAGATGCGCACGTCCAGCTGGATGCTGTATTGCGGCGCCGTGTCATCGCGTTGCAGGCCCACCTTGGCGAGTTCCGGCTGGGCCAAAGTTTCAAGTTCGTTACGCGACTGGCCCTGGGCTTGCTGGGACGGCAGGCGCTCGAAGCGATAGGTTGCCGGGACGGTAATCGCATGGACCGCAGGGGTCGGAAAGGCGTTGACATCCGAGTCCACCAGCCGCACGGTCGAGCAACCGGTCAGCAATAAGGCCGTCGCGAGAAAAACGATTTTTATGGTCCGAAACTTCGATTGCATTGTTTGTTTCCTGAAAGCACAACTCTTGCACAGGGCGCCTTACGCAACCCGTCAGGCGTCGAACCGGAGCACCTGAAGCGCGGGCACGCCGGCAACCGTGAAATCTTCGCTGTCGAATGCCTTGTCTCCGTCCGCACTGGACAGACCGCTCGGTTTTAGACCCTTGAAGTCGTAACGTGTTCCGTCCATCAGGTGCGAAGGCACGACATTTTGTAATGCCGAAAACATGCTTTCTATGCGCCCGGGATGGTTCTTCTCCCAGTCGCGCAGCATCTGGCCGATTTGCTTGCGTTGCAGGTTGGTCTGGCTGCCGCATAACGTACACGGGATGATCGGAAACTGGCGTTGCGCGGCCCAGCGCACAAGGTCCTTTTCCGCCACCAGCGCGATCGGCCGGATCACGATATGCCGGCCGTCGTCGCTGACCAGTTTGGGGGGCATGCCCTTGAGCTTGCCCCCGAAGAACAGGTTGAGGAAAAAAGTCTGCAACATGTCGTCGCGGTGATGGCCCAACGCGATTTTTGTGGCGCCGAGCTCGTCCGCAACACGGTACAGAATGCCTCGGCGCAGCCGGCTGCACAGGCTGCACATGGTTTTGCCTTCGGGGATCACGCGTTTGACGATTGAATAGGTGTCCTGGTTTTCGATATGGAACTGCACACCCAGTTCGGTCAGGTACCGGGGCAACACATGGTCGGGGAAACCGGGCTGCTTCTGGTCAAGGTTGACGGCGATCAAATCGAAATGTATTGGAGCCCGCGCCTGCAACTTCAGCAGGATATCGAGCATGGCGTAGCTGTCTTTGCCGCCGCTCACGCACACCATGACCTTGTCGCCCTCCTCGATCATGTTGAAGTCGATAACCGCCTGGCCGACCAGGCGGCACAGGCGTTTTTCCAGCTTGTGGGCTTCGCGTTCTATCTTGAGTTCCATTCACCACTGCCCCGTTTCCACGCGAATCGCCACTTCGCAGTCATCGAAAATTTCCAGCTTGGCGATCTTGACGCGGACCCCCACCACGCCCGGCAGCAACATCAGGCGGCGCGCCAGTTTGCCGATCAGCGTCTCGAGTAGATTGACGTGTTCGGCCGTGCATTCGTCGATGATGATCTGACGGACCTTGCGGTAGTCCAGCACATGGTTTATCTCGTCATCCACCGGGTGCAGAGCCTGCGTGCCAAGGTTAAGTTCGGCATCCACCTGGATCGGTTGCGGGCCGGTTTTTTCTTGGTCGAGAACGCCCAGGCTGGCGGCGAAGCGCAAACCAGTCAGCGTCAAAATCTGGGTGCTGCGAGGATTGATCATGGAGGTCCAGGTCTGAATGTCCGGTAGCTGAAAAGTCGGAAGATAACGCCGGAGCCACGTGCTCACATCAGCGAGAAATCGCGCTCGAAGCGCATCAGATGCTGGCCACCGTCCACCAGCAACGTGGTGCCGGTGATGGACCGGTTTTCCAGCGCGAAACGGACCGTGGACGCGACGTCCCCCGGTGTGGACGACTGTTCCAGCAAGGCCAGCTTGTGACGCGCCTCGAATTGCGCCGGATCGATAAACGGGCTGGTCAAGGTCAGGCCCGGCGCCACGCCCACCACGCGCGTGTGCGGAGCCAGACCCAGCGCCAGCATCGTGGTGGCCGCCTCCAACGCGGCCTTGGACAAGGTGTAGCTGAAAAAATCCGGATTCTGGTTCCACAACTTCTGGTCCAGCAGGTTGACCACGGCCCCCTGGGCATTGCGGTCTTCGACACTAACCGCCGCCTCGTTTTTTCCGCCGCCGCGCCGCTCCATGATGTGGTCGTGCAGCGCCTGCGCCAGCAATATCGCGGCGCCGGTATTGCTGCGCATGTGTTTTTCCATCGCCGCAAAGCCGAAACTGGCAGCCGTGTCGTGTTCGAAGGCAGATGCGTTGTTGACCACGGCGTCGAGCCGGCCGAAGTGCGCCAGGACGCGCGGCAACAAGCCACGCACCGCGGTCTCATCGGCCAGATCGGCCTTGAATATGGCGCTATTGCCCGATAGTTTGGCGCACTCGGCGCTGGTCTGGCCAGCCTCGGCCTGCGAGTCGCGGTAATGCACCGCTACCTGCCAGCCGCCATGGGCTAACGCAAGCGCGATCTCGCGGCCCAGCCGTTTGGCCGAGCCGGTGACAAGCACCGCGCGTGGGGGAGTAAGAGCAGGCATTCGGGGACAATCCGGGATGTGACGGCAACACCCCCGAGTTTACCCAGCGCCCTCGAGTCCCACTTGCTGCAAGTGATAACGGATAACAGTGGCTGGATCGGTTTCGACCGGTTCATGGAGCTCGCCCTGTACACCCCGGCGCTGGGTTATTACGCGCGCGACAGCGCTCAATTCGGCCTCATGTCTTCGGGCGCGGACGGGCAACCCAGCGACTTCACAACCGCGCCCGAGATGACGCCATTTTTCGGGCGTGCGCTGGCCGTACAGGTAGCGCAGGCTTTGCAGGTTACCGGTACCCGCGAGGTGTGGGAGTTTGGTGCCGGCTCCGGTGCATTGGCGGCCGAGTTGTTGCAGGTTTTGGGCGACCGGGTTGACAGCTACACCATTGTCGATGTGTCCGGGTCATTGCGCAGGCGTCAGCGCGAAGTGCTGGTCAGCTACGGTGCCAAGGTGCGCTGGGTCGGTGAATTGCCGGCCAGGCTGCGTGGTGTGGTGGTCGGCAATGAAGTGCTGGATGCCATGCCGGTCAAGCTGCTGGTGCGCAACAGCGGTGTATGGCATGAGCGTGGGGTTGCGGTTGGAGCCGGCAACACGCTGGCCTGGGCCGACCGGGTCAGCGGCCTGCGCCCGCCGGTCGAGATCGAGGGGCCACACGACTACCTGACCGAGATCCACCCGGTGGCCGAAGGTTTTGTGCGCACGCTGGCCGACCGGCTGGAGCAGGGTGCGGCCTTCTTCATCGACTACGGTTTTCCCGAGCGCGAGTACTACCATGTACAACGCGCCATGGGCACGGTGATGTGCCACCAGGCGCATCGCATGGATACCGATCCGCTGGTGGATGTGGGACACAAGGACATCACGGCACATGTCAATTTCACTGGCCTGGCGCTGGCCGCGCAGCAGGCAACGGCGCCTGCCGCGGGCCATGCCGGTGGCGCTGCGGCGTGCGCCGACTTCGGTGTTCTGGGCTACACCACACAGGCGCGTTTTCTCATGAATTGCGGCTTGTTGCCGATGCTGGAGAAGGCCACGTTGCAAGAACGCACGATGGCGCAAAAACTCATCATGGAGCATGAGATGGGCGAGTTGTTCAAGGTCATCGGGTTTTTCAGGGGCGCGCCGTGGGAGGCGATCGGTTTCGAGCAGGGCGACCGTACCCATACGCTTTAG
>JANYBQ010000503.1 GCA_025360705.1 Betaproteobacteria bacterium
TTTCATCGCCGATCCACGTGGCCTTGAGTTATGACGAAGAAGTGGGCTGCCTTGGAATTTCCGGTTTGCTGGACGACCTGGCAAGCGCAGGCATCCGTCCTGACGGCTGTATCGTGGGAGAACCGACCAGCATGCGGCTGGTGACCGCGCACAAGGGCGGCCGCGTTTATCGCTGCCGGGTACGTGGCCAGGCGGCGCATTCATCGCTGACGCCCAGCGGCCTAAACGCCATCGAATACGCGGCGCGTGTCATCACGTTCATACAGGACCTGTCGTGGCGCGAAGAGGAACAGGGTCTGCGCGTGGACGGGCTCGACGTGCCCTTCTCCACTATCTCCACCAATATGATTTCGGGCGGGAGTGGCCAGAACATCGTTCCGGCCGAATGCGAATTTCTGTTCGATTACCGGTATGTGCCCGGTATGGCGCCCGACAGTTTCATCGACAGCATTCGTAGTTATGTGGCCGAACACGTGGAGCCGCGCATGAAGCGCCACCATCCGCGCGCGGGTGTGGAACTGGAGCGCACCGCGGATATCCCCGCGCTGAATGCAGAAGAAAAGGACGACTTCACGCAGCTGGCCAAATCCCTGCTGCGACCGCACGCGTCCGCCAAGGTTGCCTACGGCACCGAAGCCGGCTTCTTCCAGCGCATGGGTATTCCCAGCATCGTGTGTGGTCCCGGAAGCATATCCAACGCGCACAAGGCCGACGAATTCGTTCCGCTGGCACAGTTGGCCGAATGCGAACGTTTCCTGGACAAACTCGTGGCCAGGATGGGTATGGCGCAGCCGGCCTGATCGCGTCCCGGTTCTGGCGGGTTTGGTGGCTTGGTTCTTGCATTGTTATTTTGAATTTTGAAGAGGTGTTCGATGGTCAAGAAAATTGATGTGGTGCGTTTGTGGGGTTGCGCGCTGGTGGCGCTGTGTTGTGTGTCCATGCCCGCTGCGGCACAGGACTTCAAGATGGCGATGAGCAGTCCGCCAACGTCGATGGACCCGCATTTTCAGAACATCACCACGAATGCCAATGTGATCGAACACATGTTCGAACCGCTGGTAATGCGGGACCCCAACGGCAAGCTCGTGCCGGCATTGGCCGAATCCTGGAGCCTCATCAACGGGCTGACCTGGGAATTCAAAATCCGCAAGGGCGCCAGGTTCAGCGACGGCAGCCCGGTGACAGCGGAAGACGTCATCTACTCGCTGGACCGGCCCGCCACGATCAAGAACAGTCCGGCGAGCTTCAACCTGTTCACCAAGGCTATCATCAACAAGAAGATAGTCGATTCAGCCACCGTGCGGCTGACCACCGGGCAGCCCTCGCCCTTGTTGCCGCAGGATCTGGTGTACCTGATCATCGTGAGCAAGAAGGCGACGGAAGGCCTGTCCAGCGACGACTTCGCCAGCGGGAAGGGCATGGTCGGCAGTGGTCCCTACAAGTTCGTAAAGTTCCTGCGCGACGATCGCATCGAAATGGAACGCAGCGAAACTTACAACGGCCCCAACAAATCGCCCTGGACCACGGTCACCATTCGCTTTATTTCCAATGCCTCGACGCGCCTTGCGGCGCTGCTGGCGGGCGATGTGCAGGCAATCGAGAACGTGCCTACGCCGGACATCGAGCGCGTGCGCAAGGATCCCAAGCTGAGCCTGGTGACCAAGACTTCGGAACGCATGGTTTTCCTGTTCGCCGACTGGCGCGACAAGTCCCCCTTCGTGACCGACAAGAACGGTGCGGTTCTGCCCAAGAACCCGCTCAAGGACGTGCGCGTGCGGCACGCGCTGTCGATGGCGATCAACCGCGACGCGATTCGCGAGCGCGTCATGGAAGGCCTGTCCGAGTCCACCGAAAACCTGTCGATACCGGGCTCGTCGGGCTATAACACGTCATTGAAAGCGCAGAAATTCGACCCTGAAGGCGCCAAGAAATTGCTTGCGGCGGCCGGTTATCCGGACGGCTTCGGTTTGACCATACACGGGCCGAACAACCGCCTCGTCAACGACGAAAAGGTGGCCCAGACGATTGCGCAGATGTTCACGCGCGTGGGCATCGACTCGAAGGTGGAGACCATGCCGATGGCGGTCTACGCGCCGCGCGGCGCGAAGTACGAGTTCTCGGTCGCGCTGATCGCCTGGGGCGGCTCCAACGATTTGACGTCGCCTTTGCGTGCCCTGATCGCCTGTGAAGACCCGGCCAAGGGCCTGGGTGTTGTCAACTGGTCCAAATATTGCAATCCCAAAGTGGACGAAATATTGGCCAGGGCCCTGGGGACCATGGACGACCCGGCGCGTTCCAAAATGCTGCAGGAGGCCGCTGCCATCATCAGCAACGACGTCGCCCTGATTCCGCTCTACTTCCAGGTGTCGGCCTGGGCGCTCAAGAAGGGAATCACCTATACCGGCCGCGGCGACGAACGGACCTATGCATATAACTTCAAGCCGCAGTAGACCTCGGTCATGAACCGGGCGCGCGCGCACAGGCGCGGTCAGCGCCGTAGCCCGCGTTTGCGCGCAGCCGGAGCGTGCTTGTGATCGCCTTCGTGGTGCGGCGTCTCTGGCAAAGCTTCTTTGTGCTGCTGCTGATGTCGTTGCTGGTGTTTGTCGGCATCTACGCCATCGGTAATCCGGTTGACCTTCTGATCAGCCCCGAGGCCACGCAGGCCGAGCGTATTGCCACCACTGCGTCTTTTGGACTCGACAAGCCGATGTGGGAGCAGTACTTCCTGTTTTTGCAAAACGCTTTTGTCGGTGACCTTGGCCGCTCGTTCGCCTATTCGACCCCTGCGCTGCTGCTGATTCTTCAGCGCATGCCGGCTACGCTGGAATTGGCCGTTGCCGCCACGCTGATCTCGATTCTTCTGGGCCTGCCGCTGGGCCTGTGGGCCGGCTTGCGGCGCAACGGTTTTGCGGGCAAAGCCATCATGGGATTTTCAGTGCTTGGGTTCTCGCTGCCTACGTTCTGGGTCGGGCTGATGCTGATCATGCTTTTTTCGGTCTATCTAGGTTGGTTGCCGTCCAGTGGTCGCGGCCAGACGGCGCTTTTGTTCGGCGTACCCGTGAGTTTCCTGACGCTGGATGGCTTGAAGCATCTGCTGCTGCCGGCCTTCAACCTGTCGCTGTTCAATATCGCGCTGGTGATTCGGCTGACCCACGCCGGAACCCAGGAGGCCCTGCTGCAGGACTACGTGAAGTTCGCGCGTGCCAAGGGTCTGAGCAATGGCCGCATCATCGGGGTACATGTGCTCAAGAACATCCTGATTCCCATCGTGACCGTCATCGCGCTGCAATTTGGAGCCTTGATTGCCTTTGCCATCGTGACGGAATCCATCTTTGCCTGGCCGGGCATGGGCAAACTCATCATCGATTCGATCCGCGTGCTGGACCGCCCCGTGGTGGTGGCCTACCTGCTGATGACCACGACGATTTTCATCGTGCTCAACCTGGTGGTCGACGTGCTTTATTCCCTGCTCGACCCGCGCGTGCGGCTTTCGGACGTGAAAGGCTGATCGACATGGCGTCCCTGATGCAGCCTGTGCCCGCGGCAGCGGAAGAGACGCCGTTTCGGCGTTTCTCGCGCGCGTATCTGGCCAGCAAGGTTGCCGTGGGCGGGTTGGTGCTGCTGGTGATCGTTTTGCTTGCCGCGCTGGTCGGCCCGCTGGTAGCTCCGCAGAATCCTTACGATCTGAAAGTGCTGGATGTGATGGACTCGCGCCTGCCTCCGGGTGAAAAATCCGGCGACGGCAAGATGACCTTTTTGCTGGGCTCGGATGAGCAGGGCCGCGACATGGTGTCCGCCATCATCTACGGCATTCGCACTTCGGTGCTGGTCGGTGTTTCGAGCACCGTGGTTGCACTGGCCATCGGCTTGACGCTCGGCCTGTGGGCCGCCTACCAGGGCGGCAGGGTGGAGAGTTTCCTGATGCGGCTGGTCGACATCCAGCTCTCGTTCCCACCGGTGCTGATCGCGTTGATCCTGCTGGCATTGACCGGGCCCGGCCTGGGCAAGATCATCATCGCGCTGATTACCGTGCAGTGGGCCCATAGTGCCCGCATCACGCGCAGCATTGCGCTGGTGGAGCGCCGCAAGGAGTACATCGAGGCCGTCACCTGCCTGGGCTTGTCCGGCCCGCGCATTATCTTCAGGCACCTGCTGCCGAATTGCCTGACGCCGCTGATGGCCGTCGCGGCCTTGCAGGTGGCCTCCGCCATCACGCTGGAGGCCACCTTGTCTTTCCTGGGCCTGGGTCTGCCACCCACTTCCCCGTCGCTGGGCTTGCTGATCGCCAACGGCTCGCAGTACCTGATGTCCGGCAAGTACTGGATCAGCGTGTTCCCAGGAGTCGCCTTGGTGGTGGTCATAGTGGCCATCAACCTGGTCGCGGACCAGTTGCGCGATGTGCTCAATCCGCGTTTGCAAACGCAATAGTTTTGCCCAGACCGCCCACGATCATGCGCACTCCGGCAGCTGCACAACCGACGCTTGCGGTTGAAGGCTTGACGACGCGCTTTGCCACGCGTGCCGGCGTGGTGACGCCGGTGGACGGGGTATCTTTTTCGGTCATGCCGGGTCAGATCATGGGGCTGGTGGGCGAGTCCGGCTCCGGAAAATCCCTGACCGGTTATTCCATCATGGGCCTGATCGACCCACCCGGGAAAATCACCGGCGGCAGTATCCGGCTCAACGGGCAGGAGCTGTCCGGCCACTCGCAGGACCAGATGCGTTCGATCCGCGGCAACCGCATCGCCATGGTTTTTCAGGATCCGATGATGACCCTGAACCCGGTGCTGCGCATCGATACCCAGATGATGGAGGCCGTGCTGGCGCACCAGCGGGTCGGCAAGTCGCGGGCGCGTGCGATGTCGCGCGATGCGCTCGAGCGGGTCGGCATCGCTTCACCGGACGAACGCCTGCTGGCTTATCCGCACCAGTTCTCGGGCGGCATGCGCCAGCGCGTGGCGATCGCGATTGCGTTGCTCAACCAGCCCGACCTGATCATCTGCGACGAACCCACGACGGCGCTGGACGTGACGATCCAGGGGCAGATCCTGTACCAGATGCAAAAGCTGTGCAGCGAAACCGGCGCTGCGCTGATCTGGATCACACACGACCTGTCGGTGATCGCCGGACTGGCCGACACGGTCTGCGTGATGTACGCGGGCAAGATCGTCGAAAGTGGCAGCGCGCAGCAGGTGCTGGAGCATCCACGCCATCCGTATTCCAACGCGCTGATCGCCTCGGCGCCATCGCGCAACGTGCGCGGGCACGCGCTGCGTCAGATTCCTGGCATGACACCTTCTCTTTTAAGTCTGCCCTCGGGCTGCGCGTTCCGCGAGCGCTGCGACCGTGCCTCCGACACATGCCGCGAGGTGCCGCCGCTGGAAGCCGCGGCTGGCCGCACCTTGCGCTGTTTCCATCCGGTGCAGGGCGTTTTGGAGACAGCGGCATGACGGACGCATCGGGCATGGCCAGGCCGGCCGCCGCCCCGCTGCTTGAACTGCGCGGCGTCAGCAAGCGTTTCGTCAAGTCGCTGAACACCGTGGACCGGGTCAGCAATCTGCTGGGCGCCCGCTTGCAGGAAGAAGTGGTACATGCGGTCGATGACGTCACGTTGTCGATTCACGCGGGCGAGGTGGTTGGACTGGTTGGAGAATCCGGCTGCGGCAAATCGACACTCGGGCGTATGGCAGTGGGTCTGCATGGCCTGAGCGCGGGTCAGCGCCTGTGGAAGGGCCGTGCAATAGGGCAAGAGAAGACCCGGCCCGACAACTCCGAAACGCGCAAGGAGCGGCTCGCGATCCAGATGATTTTCCAGGACCCGTACGCGTCCATCAATCCACGCATGCGGGTGTTGGACATCGTGGGCGAGGCACCGGTCGCGCATGGGCTGGTCAGTGCCGGCGGCCAGCAGGAATACGTGGCGCAAATGCTGGCGCGCGTAGGTATGGACGCCTCCGTCATGCGCCGTTTCCCGCATCAGTTTTCCGGTGGGCAGCGTGCGCGCATAGGTATTGCCCGCGCGCTGGCGGTCAAGCCCGAATTCCTGGTGTGCGATGAAGCCGTCGCGGCGCTGGATGTGTCGATACAGGCGCAGGTGCTGAATCTGTTCATCGAGCTGCGCAATGCACTTAACCTGACCTACCTGTTCATCAGCCACGACCTGGGCGTGGTGCGCCACCTGGCCGATCGAGTCGTGATCATGTATCTTGGCCGCGTGGTGGAGTCGGCGCCCGCCGACGCTATTTTTGCCCGGCCCAATCACCCTTACACCCAGGCGTTGCTGGCGTCGGAACCGAAGCTGGAAGTGAAAAAGCGCGATTTCATTCCGGTTAAAGGCGAAATTCCCTCGCCACTGAAACCACCGTCCGGCTGTCATTTCCATCCGCGTTGTCCATTCGCGATGCCACAGTGCGCGACCATCCGGCCGATATTGCGGGAGGTCGCCACAAACCATTTTTCAGCTTGCCATCTGAACGACCGCTGATGCGCCGCACCCATGGCCGCGGCCGGCCGCGCCACGCAAAAAGCGCAAATAATGTAAAGCGAATTACACGCAGTGGAAGCCTTCGCGGCTAATATAGCCAGCTAATTTCCGCCGACCCTGACCCAACCCACAATCTGGAGATGACAATGAAAAACAAACTGTTGGTGGCGCTGACCGCGTCCATGCTGGCTTTTGGCGCGTATGCGCAGGACACCAAGATTGGCGCGTTGATGGACGTCACCGGCCCGATCGCCAACTTCATGCCGCCGCTGCAAAACGCCGCCGCGCTGGCCATCAAACATATCAATGCGCAAGGCGGTTTGCTCAAGGGCAAGGCGGTGCTGGTGGTGGGCGACACGCAGGGCGGCGCACAGACCGCCGTGGACGCGGCCGGCAAACTGGTCAACCTCGAAAAGGTACCCGTAGTGATGGGCGCGTTCATGTCGGGCACCACCATGGCAGCGGCCAACGCGGTCACCATTCCTGCCGGTGTGGTGCTGCTTTCGCCCACGGCCACGACGCCCGCGATGACCGGCCTGGTCGACAAGGACACGGTGTACCGCCTGGTGCCTTCGGACAACTACCAGGGTGAAGTGCTAGCGCGTATGGTGCTCAAGGCCGGTATCAAGAAAGTGGCCGTCACTTACGTCAACAACGACTACGGCGTAGGTATAGGCACCACCTTTATGGCGGCCTACAAAGCAGCCGGCGGAACGATTACTGGATCCGCCAAGCACGAGGAAAAGAAAAACTCCTACCGCTCCGAGCTTGCCACCCTCACGTCCGGAGGACCGGAAGCGCTGGTGGTGATTGCCTATGCCGGCGACAGCGGCGGCGTGATCGTCAAGCAGTCGATCGAAGGCGGTTTGTTCAAGCGCTTTATCGGCACCGACGGCTTGCGCGACGAAGCGCTGATTAAAGACGTGGGCGCCAAGGCGCTGGCCGACTCGTTCTTCTCCTCGCCCACATCACCGGCCGACAACAAGGCCCAAGCCATGCTGCACAAGATGTTCAACGATGAATTCAAGGCGGGCGCCGACAAGGCTTTTGTGGACCAGACCTACGACGCCACCTTCATGGTGGCACTGGCGATCGAACGCGCCGGCAGTGCCGACCGCGGCAAGATCGCCGCTGCTCTTCGCGCCATTGCCACCGGCAAGGGCGAAGTGATCTTGCCGGGTGAATGGGCCAAGGCCAAGAAGCTGATCGGCGAAGGTAAAGCTATAACCTACGTGGGGGCCGGTGGCGCTTATGTCTTTGATGCGAATGGCGACGTGACGGGCCACATCGGCAAGTTCGTGGTCGATGGCGACAAGTACAAACAGACCGAAATTCTGCAGTAGGCAACAGCCAAACCGTGCCCGGTCGATTCGGGCCGGGCGTTTATACAAGTCAGGCGGCGGGTATGAAAATGGTGCGCAGTGCTTAGTCTGAACGGCGTCACCATGTCCTTTGGCGGCGTGGTCGCAGTGGACGATCTCAGCATCAGCCTGCAGCGCGGCGCCATTACCGGACTGATCGGTCCCAATGGCGCCGGTAAGACCACCGCATTCAACATCCTCGCCGGCAGCCAGTTGCCCAGCGCGGGCCAGGTGTTGCTGGAGGGCGCGGACATCACCGCATTGGCGCCGCACCGGCGCGCGGCGCTTGGCATCGCCCGGACCTTTCAGTTGGCCCATGAGTTCGCGCGCCTGACCGTGGTCGAGAACCTCATGGTGGCGGCCGATCTGCAGGGTGGTGAAAGTGTTTTCAACACCGTGTTCCGACGCGGTGTGTACCAGGCGGCCGAGCGCGAGGTTTATGGCCGGGCACGCGAGTTACTGGGTTTTCTGGGGCTGGACCGGCTGGCACTGGAGCCGGCCGGGTCGTTGTCCGGTGGGCAAAAAAAACTGCTGGAACTAGGCCGCGCCTTGATGCGCGAGCCGCGTATCGTGTTGCTCGACGAGATCGGCGCCGGCATCAACCGCACGCTGTTGGGGCAGATCGCCGACCTGTTGCTCAAGCTGCGCAGGGAGCGCGGCATCACTTTTTGCCTGATTGAACACGACCTCGACTATGTTTCCAAATTGTGCGACGAGGTTTTCGTGATGGCCGGCGGACGCTTGCTGGCCCAGGGCACGGTGGCCCAGGTGCGGGCCGACGAACGGGTGGTCGAAGCCTATTTTGGCGGCGGAAAATACGAGGATGCGGCCTTGCGTTCCAAATCGGGAGCAACTGCTTGAGCGCAACCGGGTCGCTCCAAGGCGCCAATGCCCCCCGGGTGGGCAGCGCAGTACACGCAGTGACAAGCGTGGGGGCGATACTCGAAATCCGCGGCCTGACGGCGGGTTATGGCGGCGCGGCCATCATCGAAGCGATCGACATGGACGTAGCGCCGAATGAGGTCCGTATCATCGTCGGTCCCAACGGCGCCGGTAAATCGACCTTGCTAAAAAGCGTGTTGTCAATGACGACGCGTTTGGCCGGCACGATCCGCTTCAAGGGGCAGGACATCACCGGCCTGCCGACGCCCGCGCTGGTGCCGCTGGGTATCGCGGCGGTGCCGCAAACGCGCAATGTATTCCCGTCGCTCAGCGTTGCGGAAAACCTGGACGTTGGCACCTATGCCGCGCCCCGCGCGGACGCGCGCCGCATGCTGGAGCGGGTGTTCGAACTGTTTCCGGATCTGAAGGCCAAACGCAAACAGGCGGCCGGTGAATTGTCGGGTGGACAGCGGCAAATGGTCGCGCTGGGCCGTGCACTCATGAGCGATCCGGCGCTGCTGCTGCTGGATGAACCCACGGCCGGTTTGTCGCCGGTGTATCTGGAGCGCATTTTCGATTTGATCCTGGACATTCGCCAGACCGGCGTGACCGTTGTGATGGTGGAACAAAACGCGCGCCAGGCGCTGCGAATCGCCGACGTCGGAACCGTGCTGGTGGGTGGGCGCCATTACATCTCCGGCCATGGACAGGCCCTGCTGGCCAACGACGACGTGCGGCGCAGTTTCCTGGGTGGTGGGGTGGCAGCATGATGATTTTCATCAACCTGTATCTGATCCCGGCGCTGGCGCTGGGCAGCATCTATGCGCTCGGGGCCGTGGGTATTTCCATGATCTACGGCATCCTGCGTTTTTCGCATTTTGCCCATGGCGACGTGATGACCATCGGCGCTTACGGAACCCTCAGCGCGGTATGGGCTTTTGGCTGGCATCCGCTGCTGGCCTTGCCGTTTGGAATCGCGCTGGCCGTGGCCGTGGCCTTGTTGGCGGACCGGGCTTTCTACCGCCCGCTGCGCCGCCTGCCCACCATTTATGCCGTGATCGCGTCCTTTGGCGTGGCGCTGATGATCCGTTCGCTGGTGCAACTGATCTGGGGCCCGCAGAACCAGGTATTCCAGGTGGGTGTGCGTATGCCGCTGGTATTTTTCGACAGCCTGCGTATTTCGTCGCTGCACCTTCAGGCGTTTGCCATCACGTTGGTATTGGCGGCGGCATTGCAGTGGTTTTTGTCGCGCACCCGCACCGGGCGCTCGATGCGTGCGGTCTCCGATGACCCGGACCTCGCCAGCATCGCCGGCCTGGAGCCCGAACGCGTGATCCGCTGGACCTGGATCATCGGTTCGGCGCTTGCGGCAACCGCCGGCGTGCTGGCCGGCATGGACACCCAGCTCCACGCCAACATGGGCTGGAACCTGTTGCTGGCAATGTTCGCGTCGGCCCTGCTCGGCGGTATTGGCAAACCGATGGGAGCGGTCGCCGGCGGGTTTTTGATCGGCCTGGCAGAAGAGTTGTCCACCTACCCATGGATCGGCAGCGAATCGCTGGTGTCGCCCAGTTACAAAAGCGCCCTGGCCTTTGTCATCATGGTGCTGGTGTTGCTGTTCCGGCCGCAGGGAATCATGCGCGGGAGATTGCTCTGATGGAGTTGTACGGACTTGCCCAGTACCTGGTGAGCTTCCTGATCGCCGGGGGCATCTACGCGTTGTTGTGTCTCGCCTTGAATGTGCAGTGGGGTTATGGGGGCTTGTTCAACGCGGGTATCGCGGGATTTTTTGCGGTGGGGGCTTATACATCGGCGCTGCTCACGGCGGCGTCTTCAGGTGGCAAACATGTAGGTGGTTTCGGGCTGCCGATTCCGGTCGGGCTGCTGGCGGCCGCACTGGTGGCGGGGGCGACCGGCTGGGCGGTGGCGCGTATCTGTGTGCACCTGAAGAGCGACTACCTGGCGATGGCGTCGATTGGCATTTCGGAAATATTGCGCATGGTGATCGTTAACGAACAGTGGCTCACCAATGGCAGCCTGGGCATTGCCAATATTCCCCGGCCGTTCGAGAACTGGGCCACCGGCGAGGCTTCGGCCTGGGTGTTTGTGGTGGTGGTGTGGGCGATGGTGGGCGCGAGCTGGTGGTTCTGCAATCGCCTGTATGCCAGTCCGTGGGGCCGGGCGCTGCGCGCCATCCGGGACAACGAGGAGGCGGCCCGCGCGGTCGGCAAGGACGTCGACCGGCTGCGGCTGCAAACCTATGTGATCGGTTGCGCGTTGATGGGGGTGGCTGGGGCTTTGTCCGCCAGTTATTTCAAATTTCTGTCGCCCGCCGCAACCGATCCCTTGCTCATCACTTTTCTGGTCTGGGTAATGCTGATCGCCGGCGGCAGCGGCAATAACCGCGGCGCAGTGGTGGGCGCGCTGGCGATCTGGGCGATCTGGTCGGTCACCGAGATTTTTACGGCGCGCCTGCCACCGGACTGGACCGCGCGTTCATCCTATGTGCGCATGTTGCTGGTCGGCTTGCTGCTGCAGTTTGTGCTGCAGCGTTACCGCGGCGGCCTGGTGCCGGAGCGTTCGCCGCCCTTGCGATTTGACGACGGCCCGCCCAGGTAAGCCCCTGCTTTTTACCGAGGAACCATGCCTTTCCCGTTAATTTCGGCGAGTCGGGCGCATTTTTCAGTCGGTCCCGAAGTGCCTTGTCCCAGCCCGGTCCGACGCGTCTGTTTCCGTATGCGCCACTTTAAATCCCCTCGAATTAGTCAACTATTATTTGACGCCTTCTTTGAACAGGCGAATAATGCCTCATCAATGAATCAACGTTTCATTAGCTGAACAATCGAACGACTGGTTGATTCCTTTAAAACCTCCTATTCCGGTTCAGAAAATCGCTGCGAAAACATGAATACTGAAGATTTGAATCCCGAATGGCACGACGTCGCGGCGCGCGACCAGCTGGACCCTGACTTTCCGATGGGCGTGGAAGTCGCGGGTCAGCAGGTGGGGCTGTTCCTGCTCGACAACCAGGTGCATGCGCTCGACGACATTTGCCCGCATGCGTTCGCGATGTTGTCGCAGGGTTTCCAGGAGAACGGCCAGATCGAGTGCCCGCTGCACGCGGCCCGGTTCGAGATCTCCACCGGCAAATGCCTCAATGAAATCGGCGGGCGCGATATCGTGTGTTTTCCCGTGCGTGTCCAGGACGGTCGGGTGTCGGTGCGGATTCCGGTCAAGGCTGCGTGAGAGTGAACCGGTCATGAACGCATGAACAAGTTTGCTTCTCCCGCCGGTGTTCCGGCAATCGAATTCAGTGGCGTTGAAAAGCGTTTTGCGGCGCGCGGCGCATCCGGCGAAGTTCTCGCCGCGCGCGACGTCAACTTCGCGATCAAGCCAGGCGAGGTGGTGTCCATCATCGGTCCGTCGGGTTGCGGCAAAAGCACTTTGCTGAATATGGGATCGGGGCTTGCAAAGCCCAGCGCGGGCATCGTCAAGGTCGCGGGGCAACTGGTGGAAGGCCCCAACGAACATGTGTCCTTCATGCTGCAAAAGGACCTGCTGATGCCTTGGCGCACGATAGCCCAGAACATCGAGTTCGGTCTGGAGCTGCGCGGCGTGAAGGCCGCCGAGCGCCATGACGTGTCCGCGCGGCTGCTGGAGAAATGTCACTTGCGCGGCTTTGGCAAACATTATCCGAACCAGCTCTCCGGCGGCATGCGCCAGCGGGCCGCGCTGGCGCGCACACTGGCGGTGGACCCGCTGGTGCTGCTGATGGACGAGCCGTTCTCGGCGCTCGACGCGCAGACCAAGATGATCCTGCAACAGGACCTGGCACGTACCGTCGCGGACGAAGGCAAGACGGTGTTGTTCATCACGCACGACCTGGCTGAAGCGGTGGCGCTGTCGGACCGCATCCTGGTCATGAGCGAGCGGCCGGGCACCATCATCGAGCAGATCACCGTCAACATTCCGAATCGCGACAACCCGATGCAGCGCAGCAAACACGAACTGGCCGGCCCGCTGGTGGGCCAGTTGATGGATTTGCTCAAGCTCGACGCGAATACCGAAGTCCACTAGGAGGCTATGAATCTTTCTACTGCGCAGGCCAATCTGACGTCTGTGGTGCACACCGTACGAATGTACGGCTGCGCTCCTCGACGCCACCTTGACTTGCTCGCTACGAAAACGAAGTTTCAGAGAAGACTAACTTGTACTCAAGTTATGTCGTAGCTAAATCTTCATAGCCTTCGAGCCCAAATCACACCCCAAACCGGAGCTTTTTATGAAACTGAACCTGTCCACGAAACGCCGCGCGTGCCTTGCGGTCTGCGCCGCCGCTATTCTGGCCAGTCCGTTTGCCGTGCAGGCCCAGGCCTTGCAGGAAATCACCTATCTGCTGCCCGCGCCCGGCACCTTGCCGGCATTCGGGCCGTGGATGATCGCGCAGGCCAAGGGTTACTACAAGGCCGAAGGGCTGGACGTAAAGTTCGTGACGGCGCGCGGCGGCGTGGACGTGGCCAAGCAGGTCGGGGCTGGCAACGCCGTCATCGGCGGGGCGATTGGCGATACCCCCATCATTGCGCGCGCCCAGGGCATCCCGGTCAAGGCGGTGGCGGTGCTGGGCTCGGGCTCGCTGATGCAACTGGTGAGCCACAAGAATCAACACATCGAGAGCCCGCGCGAACTCAAGGGCAAGATCGTGACCGTGTTGAGTTATACCGACACCACGTATTACGCGCTGCTCGGCATGCTGAGCAAGGTCGGCCTGACCAAGAACGACGTCAACATCCAGGCCGCTGGCCCAGCCGGGATCTGGCAGCAATTCGCCGCCAACAAGGCCGACGCGATGGCGAGCACGCCGGACTGGACCGTTAACGTCATGGAAGCTGGCGCTCAGGTCGACATCCTTCCGGCTGACGTGTATTTCAAAAGCATGGCGCAGGCCATTCTGGCCTCGGATGAAACGATCCAGAAGAATCCGCAGCTGATCCAGAAACTGGTGCGCGCCACGCTGCGTGGCATGAAGGACATCATGGCCAATCCGAAGGAGGCGGCCAAGGTGTATGCCGGCTTCGTTACCGTACACAAGGGCAAGGAAGCCAGCATTGAAAAAATGTTCGAGATGTACAACAAATACGTCTACCTGAACCAGAAGGTGCCGGGACTGATGGACGAAACCCGGCTGGCTGACTTGCAGAAGTTCTACGTCGCCAATGGCGTGGTGCAGACCGCCGCGCCGCTGAAGGACTTGTACACGAACCAGTTCGTGTCGGGCAAATAAGGCGGATCGGCCGTGTCCGGCAACCCATCGTCCCTGATCACCGCGGCCTGGAGCCTGCTGGTGCTGGTCGTGTTCCTGGCCTTGTGGCAGTTTGGTCCGGGCCTGATCGGCGTTCCCGAATTCGTGTTGCCCAACCTGGCCAAGGTGCTGCGGGAGGGGGCGCGGATCTGGAGCAGCGAGAAGTTGTTGTGGCACGCCGGCATCACCGCGCTGGAAGTGGTGGTCGGTTTCGTGCTGGGTTCCCTGCAGGGAGCGCTGATCGGTTATGCGCTGGGTGTGTCGCCGCGGGTCGAGGCGGTGTTGTCGCCGTATCTGCTGGCGTTGCAGATCGCGCCCAAGGTGGCGTTTGCCCCGTTGTTCGTGATGTGGCTGGGCTACACGGTTTACCCCAAGATTCTGGTGGCGATCCTGATCGTGTTTTTCCCGGTGCTGATCAATGTGTTGTCGGCCATGCGCACCATGGACACCGACATGATCAACCTGGCGCGTTCGTTCTCGGCCACGCGTATGCAGGTGTTCAGCATGGTCGAGTACCCCACCACGCTGCCGGCCCTGTTCTCGGGGCTGCGTATCGCCAGCACGCTGGCGGTGATCGGTGTGGTGGTGGGTGAGCTAGTCGGCGGCAATATGGGGCTGGGTTACTTGCTGGTGTTCTTCGAAGGCGAAGGCAATACGGCAGCGGTGTTTGTGGTTATCGCCGCGCTGACGGTGATCGGCATCATGGCCTACTACGCCGTGGTACTGGTGGAACACAAGGTGCTGCATTACCTGCCGGGTGCGCAGCGGCAGATGGCGTGAGTTTGGTCATGAACACCTCCGTGCAGTCCGAGATCAATTTGCAGGGCCGGCGTGTGCTGGTCACGGGTGCGGCGCGCGGGCTGGGTGAATCATTTGCGCGCGCCCTGGTTGCGGCGGGCGCCCAGGTCGTGATTAGCGACGTATTGCACCAACGCGGACAGGCGCTGGCGCGCGAATTGGGCGCTGCCGCGTTTTACGTGGCGATGGACCTGTCCGACGGCGCGTCGATCACCGCCGGTGTCGCTGCCGCGGTCAAGGCCATGGGCGGGCTCGATGGCCTGATCAACAACGCGGCCATCACCAACTCCGGTGGCAAGACGATGGACCAGCTCGATGTGGATACTTTCGACCGCGTCATGAACGTCAACGTGCGCGGCACCTGGCTTGTCACGACGGCTGCCCAGCCGCATCTGGCCACATCGCGTACCGGACGCGTGGTCAACATCGCGTCCGACACCGCCTTGTGGGGCGCACCGCGCCTGATGGCCTATATCGCCAGCAAGGGCGCGGTGATCGCCATGACACGCGGCATGGCGCGCGAGATGGGCCCGCAAGGCACCACCGTCAACGCCATCGCCCCCGGCCTCACGCTGGTCGAGGCGACCGACTACGTGCCGCAAGAGCGGCATGCCTATTACCTGCAGGGCCGGGCGATTCAACGCCCGCAGGTACCCGAAGACGTCACTGCGGCGGCGCTTTTTTTGCTGACGCGCGCCAGCGGCTTTATCACGGGACAACTGCTGCCGGTCAACGGCGGCTTCGTCATGAATTGAAATTTGCGTTGAACCAATCGATCGAAAGGAAACCCCATGCAATCCAACACTGTGGCAGCCAACCAGCCGGTATTCAACGAGCGCGGCTTGCTGAACGCCAATTTGTTACCCGAGGCGG
>JANYBQ010000581.1 GCA_025360705.1 Betaproteobacteria bacterium
CGATCAACCCATCGGTCTTGAGCAGGCTGGGGTCATGCAGCAGCGAGAGGGGAGATGTTTTCATGTCCATAGCGGGGTCATCCATCGTTGGGTTGCAAATCGGGCCCGGCCACAGGGCCGGCGCAGATTGTCGATTATCCCGCGCCGCAAGAGGCCCTGTCGCCACTACATCTGGTTCTTGATGCGCGCGGCCCTGTCGCCTGCCGCCTCACCGGCGTGTTCTTCCGTCGTGGCGCACCCGATAAGGGCCAGCACAAGCAAAGTCGTGGACAAAGTACGCATTAAGGCGCGCATGGTATTTAGGCCGGTCGCATCGCTGGCCGACACGACGCCGGGCACCACCATAAAACCGGCGAGGTGGTAGCGCGTTATCGGTTCAGGGCGGAGCATCGATTTTCCGACAGGTGGGCAAAACCCGATTTTGAGGCCATTGCCAACCCCGTCAAGCCGGGCATCGGTTGGCCGGGTGAACTGGTAAAATCATCGCGTCCCTACAGCATGCCTTGCGCACCCGGCCGATCGAGTTTTCGGGCTGGATCGCGCGCTGCGCGGCACCTTCGCGCGCCTGTCCCTTGACCTGAATTTTCATGAACACTCCAGCCATTACCGTTAGCGCCACCGTTGCCGATATTCGCAAAACCTTCCTCGACTTCTTCGCGTCCAAAGGCCACACGATAGTCGCGTCCAGCCCGCTGGTGCCGGGCAACGACCCGACGCTGATGTTCACCAACTCGGGCATGGTGCAGTTCAAGGACGTTTTCCTGGGTACCGACAAACGCTCGTATGTGCGCGCGGCTTCCGTGCAGGCTTGCCTGCGCGCGGGCGGCAAACACAACGATCTGGAAAACGTCGGCTACACCGCGCGCCACCACACTTTCTTCGAGATGCTGGGCAACTGGAGTTTTGGCGACTATTTCAAACGTGAGTCGCTCAAATGGGCTTGGGAACTGTTGACCCAGGTCTACCAGCTGCCGGCCGACAAGTTGTGGGCCACGGTGTATATCGACGACAACGAAGCCTACGACATCTGGACCAAGGATATCGGGCTGTCGCCGGACCGCGTGGTGCGCATAGGCGATAACAAGGGCGCCAAATACGCGTCCGACAATTTCTGGATGATGGCCGACACCGGACCGTGCGGACCGTGCAGTGAAATTTTCTATGACCACGGCCCGGGGATTGCCGGTGGCCCGCCCGGATCACCCGACGCTGACAGCGACCGCTACATCGAGATCTGGAACAACGTGTTCATGCAGTTCGACATGCAGCCCGACGGCTCCGTCAAACCCTTGCCTGCGCCGTGTGTGGACACTGGCATGGGACTGGAGCGGTTGGCGGCCATCCTGCAGCACAAACACAGCAACTACGAGATCGACCTGTTCGAGAAACTGATCCAGGCGGCAGCGCGGGAAACCGGTGAGAAAGATCTCGAAAACAAGAGTTTGCGTGTGATCGCCGACCACATCCGTGCCACGGCCTTCCTGGTCAGCGATGGCGTGTTGCCCGGCAACGAAGGGCGCGGCTACGTGCAGCGCCGCATCATCCGCCGTGCGATTCGCCATGGCTACAAGCTGGGCCGGAAGACGCCGTTTTTTCACAAACTGGTGGCCGATCTGGTGCAACTGATGGGCGATGCCTATCCGCGCCTTCGCCTCGACGAAAAACGCATTACCGAAGTGCTCAAAGCCGAGGAAGAACGTTTCTTCGAGACGCTTGAAAACGGTATGGAAATACTCGACGCGGCGCTGGCCGCCGGGCAGTCCGTGCTGCCGGGCGATGTCGCCTTCAAATTGCACGACACCTTCGGTTTTCCACTCGATCTGTCGGCTGACGTATGCCGTGAACGCGGCGTGACGGTGGACGAGGCCGGCTTTAACGCGGCCATGGAAAAGCAGAAGGCGGCGGGCCGCGCTGCGGGCAAGTTTCGCATGGATCGCGCGCTGGAATATACGGGCGCGGGCCACGCGTTCACAGGTTACGAACTGCTGGAAGAAAGCGCACGTGTGGAGGCTTTGTACCAGGACGGCAATGCCGTGCAGCAGTTGCTCGAAGGCGAGCCGGGCATCGTGGTGCTGGACACCACTCCGTTTTATGCCGAGAGCGGTGGCCAGGTCGGCGACCGCGGTATTTTGGCGGGCGAGGGCTTGCAGTTCGGCGTGGACGATACGTTGAAGATCAAGTCGGATGTGTTCGGCCATCACGGCACCCAGACCCAAGGCACGCTGAAAATCGGTGACACGGTGGTAGCGCGGGTGGACGTGGCGCGGCGCCACGCCTCCATGCGCAACCACAGCGTTACCCACCTGATGCACAAGGCCTTGCGTGGTGTGCTGGGCGACCATGTGCAGCAAAAAGGTTCGCTGGTCGATGCCGAAAAAACACGCTTCGACTTCACGCACAACAGCCCGGTGACGGATGCGCAGATCCGCACCATCGAATCTATGGTCAACGAAGAAATCCTGGCCAATACGCCGACGCAGGTGCGCAACATGGACATCGAGTCGGCCAAGACGACCGGCGCGATGATGTTGTTCGGCGAAAAATACGGCGACATCGTGCGGGTGCTGGATGTCGGCAGCAGCACCGAGTTGTGTGGCGGCACCCATGTGCAGCGCACCGGCGATATCGGCTTGTTCAAGGTGGTCGCCGAAGGTGGCGTGGCCGCCGGCGTGCGGCGTATCGAAGCGGTGACGGGCGAGGGCGCGCTGGCCTATCTGCAGCAGCTGGAATCAACGGTCACGCAGGTGGCGGGCACGGTCAAGGCGCCGATGGCCGAGTTGAACCAGCGCATTATGCATATGCTGGAGCATGTGAAGCAGCTTGAGAGGGAAATCGCCGCGCTCAAGGGCAAACTGGCGTCGAGCCAGGGTGACGAACTGGTGCAGCGGGCGATCGACGTCAAAGGCGTCAAGCTGCTGGTTGCGCCTTTGCCGGGAGCGGACGCCAAGACGCTGCGCGAGAGCATGGACAAACTCAAGGACAAACTAAAAAGCGCGGTCATCGTGCTTGCGGCCGTCGATGGCGCCAAGGTGCAACTGGCTGCCGGTGTTACGCCCGACCTGGTGGCGCGTGTCAAGGCCGGCGAGCTGGTTAACTTTGTCGCCAGCCAGGTGGGCGGCAAGGGCGGCGGCAAGGCGGACATGGCGATGGCCGGCGGCACCCATGCCGCAAAACTTCCGGCCGCGTTGGCCAGCGTGCAGGCTTGGGTGGCCGCGAAACTTTGACCTTTCGCGGACCCAGGGTCACGTATGTTCCGCCACCGTTCGGGCCGCGCCTGCCGAAACCGGTTCCGAACTTGATAAAGAGCCCTTCGTCCGTTGCCGGCGACACGGTCATTGAAAGTCCCTGAGCATGCTGCACGAGGACAACGCGCGGAATCGCCGCATCGGCATTGCGATGGTCTGCGTGACCACCTTGTGTTTTACCGCGCTGGACACCACCGGCAAGTGGCTGGTGGTGAGCCTGCCGGTGTTCCAGGTGGTGTGGCTGCGTTTCCTGACGCATTCGCTGTTGAGCGTTGCGATCCTGGCGCCGACCTATGGCATGCAGCTGTTTCGCTTCAACCAGCCACGGCTGCAGCTACTGCGCGGCTTGATCCTGGCGATGCTCACCGGACTGAACTTCTGGGCCTTGCGTTATCTGCAACTGGACGTCACGGCGTCGATCCAGTTTTCGGTGCCGATATTGATCGCCTTCATCAGCGCCAAGTGGCTGGGCGAGCGGTTGGATGGCCGGCGCTGGCTGGCGATCCTGGCCGGCTTTGGCGGTGTGTTGCTGATTGTGCGGCCGGGCTCGCAGACGTTTCACCCGGCGATTGTGTTGTCGCTACTCAACGCCGCCTTGTATGCGGTTTTCAATTTGCTCACGCGCCGCATGGCCGCCACCGAACTTCCGGCCGCCACGCAGCTGCTGTCCGCAATCATCGCCACTGCCGTGTTGATGCCCTTCGGCCTGCTGACATGGAAAACGCCCGATCACTGGCTGACGTGGCTGCTGATTGCGGCCATGGGCCTGTTTGGGGGTATCGGTCACCTGATGGTGGCGCAGGCACATCGCTACGCGTCGGCGGCCGTGCTGGGTCCATTCCTGTACCAGCAGATCATTTACATGAGCTTCGCGGG
>JANYBQ010000598.1 GCA_025360705.1 Betaproteobacteria bacterium
TGCGCATCAGCCGGCGTCACCATGGCAACGTGAAAAGCAGTGTGTTGACGCAGGACTTTGTACATGGCGCGGACTATGCGGCGCTGGCAGAAGCGGCCAACACCTTCAAGGGCCTTCTCAGCGAAGGCGCCAAGGTCACACGCGGCGAAGGGGAACGGAGAAAGGAAGAAACCGTCAAGGACTTCCGCGAGGCGATGGCCTGGTTGATCGGCCAAGCCGAGGGCGCCACCTCGCGCCAGCGCTACAAGGGCCTAGGCGAGATGAACCCGATGCAACTGTGGGAAACCACCATGGACCCGACGGTACGCCGCCTGCTACGCGTGCAGATCGACGACGCCATCGAAGCCGATCGCGTATTTACCATGTTGATGGGCGACGAGGTCGAGCCCCGGCGCGAATTCATCGAGACCAACGCGCTGCGGGCCGGCAATATCGACGTTTGACGTGCGTAGCGGCGCTCTCACCCAGCGCTCCACCCGACGGTCCCACGCACGCGCAACAACATTGGCGGCTTCCTTTACTTGGCACTTGCTGAAGCCGCAGACGCGGGAGGCCTGACCCCTTTGGCCAAAACCGGCGCCCGGCGCGCCGTTTCCAGTGCTTGGCGAATCTTGAAAGGGTCCTTTGCTCGCAAGCCAGCGGCCAGCGCGCGGGAGGCTTCGCTGCGCAGTGCGGCGTAGTTTCTGAGCGTTTCCAGCGCCCGGGCCGATGGCGCGCCGGAGCCCAGGTTGAGCGCCGACAGCTGCTCGAAACTTTCCTGGTAGTCGGCCGTAACGTTGGCGTCGATGCGCCCGGCAAGCTGCTCGAAAGTCACCGCGTCCTTGCGGCTGCTCGCCAGAATGTCATCCCAGCGTTTGCTGATACGACGGTCCTCGACCATGAAATCGCTGATCGCCTGGCGTGCGCGCAACTCGTCGCCCATGCGATAAATCGGTGGCGGGATATGGGTGACCAGCGTCGTGACCGCCAGCATCAGCAGCGCCGCCGCCCACCATCGGCCGCCATGCGTGCGTGGGCTGGCGTTGACCCATGGCCGAGCCAACACACGCCCCAGAAAGGCGCCAGCCACCAGTCCACCGATGTGTGCCGCGTTGTCGATGCCTGGTACAAAATGTCCCATGATCAGGGTAAAGAGCGTGAAAACGGTTGCAGCACCAAACAACCAGCGAAACTCGCGTCGGTCCACGTGTTTGCGCTCGCGCCATAGAAATACCAGCAGTGCACCGTAGAGACCGAAGATGGCGCCCGACGCCCCCCCCGATACGGCACGGTTGCCCTGCACCACCAGCGACAGCAAGTTCCCGGCTACGCCGCTGCCCAGGTACAGCGCGCTGAAGCGCAGCCGTCCGTAAAGGCGTTCGACCAGCCGCCCGACATCCCACAGCGCCCACATGTTCAGCGCCAGATGCAGGATGCCGAAATGCAGGAACATGGCCGTCGCGAGCCGCCACCATTGGCCGTCCTGGGTGGCCGGTCCGAAGTTGGCGCCCCATGCCAGCTGCACGCCGTTCGAGTTGTGCCAAAGCCCCGCGCCGTAAACCAGCGTCAGGCCAAAGACCACGATATTGGAGGTAAGCAGCGCCAGCGTGACAGGGGCACGCCAGGGGCTGTCGTGCATCAAGTCGGTCAGACTGTCCGGCTCGGCCCCCGGTTTTGGTGTCAGTAGCAAGATTGGTTTCGGTCATTCAGGCCTGTATTACAGCCTAAAGCGGCAGCCCGCACGGCTGGACGATGGCCTGAAAATCGCGACAATCCGGGCATGAATACCCGCATCCATACCCCGGCGAGTCCTTTGTCCACGCAAGACGTGACCCGTATCGACGATACGCGTATCGGCGCGGTGCGTCCGCTGATTACGCCCGCGTTGTTGCAGGAGTGGCTGCCGGTACCGGTTGCTGCACTGGCGCTGGTAGAGCAAAGCCGCCTCGCCATCTCGCGCGTATTGCAGGGTACCGACGACCGGCTGGTGGTGGTGGTGGGGCCTTGCTCAATCCATAACCACGCGCAGGCGATGGAATACGCACGGCAACTCACGGCTCAGGCCGACGCGCTCAAGGCCGACTTGCTGATCGTGATGCGGGTGTATTTCGAGAAGCCCCGTACCACGGTCGGCTGGAAGGGCTATATCAACGACCCGCATCTGGACGGAAGTTTTGCGATTAATGAAGGGCTGGAAATGGCGCGGCGGCTGTTGCTGGACGTGTTGGCGCTGGGCCTGCCGGTGGGAACCGAGTT
>JANYBQ010000601.1 GCA_025360705.1 Betaproteobacteria bacterium
AAGGACCCCTACCACCCGGGTCTGTTGCACACCTGGTTCGTGACCTTTGGCCTCTGGCGCGCCGACAACAAGTCCGCGCTCAAGATGGATGCTCACCACCGCCACGCAGCCATGATCTCCACGCGCGGCCAGGCCGGCAAGGCGGCGCAGGTCACGCAAGTGTCGAGCTTCAAGGAAGGCATGCAATTGAAGGACGCGCGTTTTCTCGACATCGTGCACGAGCCCTGGTGGGGCGAACCAACGGCGGTGATGACCACGTTGTTTCCGAGCGTGATATTGCAGCAGCAAGTCAACAGTGTCTCGACGCGCCACATCCAGCCCGACGGCTACGGCGCCTTCAAATTCGAATGGACCCATTTCGGCTTTGAGGATGACAGCGAGGAAATGACGCTGCGCCGCCTGCGCCAGGCCAACCTTTTCGGCCCGGCGGGGTTTGTGTCGGCCGACGACGGCGAGGTAATCGAGTTCTCGCAATCGGGCTTTGAGAGCAAACCGTTTCACCGCGCGCTGGTGGAGCTTGGAGGTCGCGAAGTTGGCGACACCGACCACATGGTCACCGAGACGCTGATTCGCGGCATGTACCGCTATTGGCGCGAGGTCATGGAGGCGGAAACGTGAGCGCCGGCATCGAATTCTCGGACTACCTGGCGTTGACCCAGTTGTATGCAAGATACTCCAGCACCGTCGATGCCGGCGACTGGGACGGCTGGTGCGAGTTCTTCACCGATGACTGCGTCTACCGCCTGGTGCCGCGCGAAAACCACGAACGCGGCCTGCCGCTGGCCACCTTGTCTTTCGAAAGCAAGGGCATGCTCCAGGACCGCGCATACGCGATCCGCGAGACGCTGTTCCACGATCCGTATTACCAGCGCCACGTGGTCGGCGCGCCGCGCGTGCTCGCCGTACACCGCGACCGGTTTGAGAGCGAGGCCAACTATGCGGTGTTCCGTACCAAGTTGTCGGAACTCACCACGGTGTTTAATGTGGGCCGTTACCTTGACATCGTAGTTCGCACCGCGCAGGGCCTCAAGTTCGCGTCGCGTGTCTGCGTCTACGACAGCGAGATGATCCCCAACTCCATCATCTATCCGATCTGAGCCTCAAGCCATGGCCGCTGGTGGCAGTCCCCGAAGCCGGTCGGCGGCTGGCTTACAGCCGGACTTCTCCGTTGCCCAGAACCACATATTTGAGCGAGGTCAGGCCCTCGATGCCGACCGGTCCCCGCGCATGGAATTTATCGGTGCTGATGCCGATCTCCGCGCCCAGTCCGAATTCGAATCCGTCGGCGAAACGGGTACTCGCGTTGACCATTACGCTGGCCGAATCCACTTCGCGCAGGAAGGCCTGCGCATGGTTGTGGTCGCGCGTGACGATGGCGTCGGTATGGTGGCTGCTGTAGTGGTTGATGTGGGCAATGGCTTCGTCGATACCCGCCACGATCTTGATGCTGATGATGGGCGCGAGGTATTCCTCGTACCAGTCCTGCTCGGTGGCAAGGCGGATCGCCGCAGCAAGCTTGCCCTCGACAAACCCGGGCCGAATGGATGCGGACGCAGCAGGTCCGACCGCGGCTTTCAGCAACGCGATCGCTTCCTCGTCGCAACGCATTTCCACGCCTTTCGCGGCGTAGATTGCGGCTATGCGGGGCAGGAAATCGGCTGCCACGCCACGCGCCACCAGCAGGCTTTCACTGGCGTTGCACGGGCTGTATTTTTGCGTCTTGGCGTTGTCCGCCACCGTAACCGCCATGTTTATGTCGCAGGGGTGGTCCACATACACATGGCAGTTGCCATCCAGGTGTTTTAGCACCGGGACTTTAGCCTCGGCGCTGATGCGTTCTATCAGACCCTTGCCGCCGCGCGGTATCGCCATGTCCACATATTGCGGCATCGTTATCAGCTGGCCCACTACGGCGCGATCGGTGGTCTGCACCAGTTGCACGCCGTCAGCCGGAAGACCGCTTTCGACCAAGGCCTGCTGCACCAGTTTCGCCAAAGCCTTGTTGGAGTCGATGGCTTCCGAACCGCCGCGCAGTATGCAGGCATTGCCGCTCTTGATGGCCAGGCTGGCGGCTTCGATGGTTACGTTGGGGCGGCTTTCGAACACCATCGCAAACACCCCGATCGGCACCCGCATCTGGCCGACCCGGATGCCGCTGGGCTGTTGCTTCATGCCGATGATCTCGCCAATCACGTCGGGCATGGCGGCCAGTTGGTCGCAGCCTTGCGCAACCGTCTCGATAACCTTGGGCGTCAGCTTGAGCCGGTCCACCATCGGCGCGGCCAGGCCGGCCGCCACGGCGCGGCGGATGTCCTTTTCGTTGTCGGTTTGCAAGGCCTGCGTATTCGCGCGCAACAAGGCGGCCAGGCGCCGCAAGGCAAGGCTCCGGGTCGCGGCGGTGGCACGCGCCATCAGGCTGGAGGCGGCCCGCGCCTGCATGCCCAGGGTGTGGCTGTACTCGGCGATGCTGGAGGCGTTCATGGCGCCATTTTCTCATGCGTGGCAAGGCCGCGATTAGCCGCGCAATGGCTGCACAACAGCATCGCCAGACGGTGCAGCGCCTGCCAGCCGCTGGTCGGCCAGCCCGGTACTTTGAGGCCTTTGACGATGCCGTCCACCTGGTGCGCGGCCAGTAACAGTTCGGCCGCGACTTCATGGCTCAGCTTGGGTAACACGCGCTCATACAGCCGCTCCTTGTTGCCCCAGACGCGTTGCTCGCGCAAGGCCATCGGCAGCGGCCGGCCCGCCGCCATGCTGTCTTTTACCCGCTTGAGCGCGCGGATGTCCTCGGAGAGTGTGTAATGCACCAGCACCTCGGCAACGCCTTCGGCCTGCAAGCCGTCGAGCATGCGCTGCACGCGCGCCGTCTGCCCGGCCAGCACCGCCTCGGACAACTTGAACACGTCGTAACGCGCCACGTTGAGCACCGCGCTTTCAACTTGCTCGAAGCCCAGTTCTCCCGGCGGAAAAAGCAGCGCGAGTTTCTGGATTTCCTGATCTGCCGCAAGCAGATTGCCCTCTACGCGGTCGGCGAAAAATTGCAATGTGCGCTGCCCTTCCACGCCGCCCTTCACCCTTTGATCTTGCAGCGCCATGCGCTGGGCCAGCCACTGCGGCAAGGCCGCGCGCTCGACCGGCTCCACCGCCAGCGTCACACCACAATTTTCCAATGCACCGAACCAGGCGCCGGTCCTGGTTTGCTTGTCCAGCCGCGGCAACATGACGATGGTCAGCGTGGTGTCGTTGCCCTGCGACTGTTGTGCCAGCTGCTGGATCGCCACGCTACCGTCCTTGCCGGGTTTGCCCGATGGGATGCGAATTTCCACCATCTGTTTGTCGGCGAACAGGCTCAGCGATCCGCCGGCGGCCAGCACCTCGCTCCAGTCGAAATGAGCGCCGGCCACGGTGTGGGAAGTGCGCTCGGAGAACCCGGCCACGCGGGCCGAGGCACGTATTGCATCGGCCGCTTCCTGGATCAACAGCGGCTCGTCTCCGTACAGCGTGTAGAGGCTTTTCAGCCCACGCTGCAAATGGTTCTGAAGTTGGCTGGCCGCGAGTTGCATGGGTGGACTTGCGGCGCGGGCAGCCCCGCGCCGCGCAGCGTTATAAGGTCTTGACCGCCGCCAGCCGGCGCATCAGCTGCTGCACGATGTCGGACTGCATGTCCCGGTACATCAGGCCTTCTTCGGTTTCCTTGGCCAACACCGCCGACTCGTTGAAGCTGATGTCGCGCTGCTGCAGCAGTTCGGTCTCGGGAAGCAGTTCCTTGCCCTGTGGCGTGCGCAGACTGAAACGCACGCGCAGGCGGATCTGAAACTCGCGCACCTGGCCGGACGCGTTGACACCCACCACGGTTTTCTCGCGCTGCTCCAGCGTGATATCCAGAACCGCTTGCGCGGTGGACAGCAACGCGGGATCGGTGATGACCTGCAGCTTGCCCCGTGACGCCAGTGTGCGCTTTAGCTCATTGCCCAGCGCGGAGGTTTCAGCCGCGGTGATATAGATAGAGCTGAACGCGAACGTAGGCACGCCACGCAGCTGAAAACCGCAGGCGGTCAATGTCAGTACGGCGCATTGGGAAAGTAAAAGACGGCGTTGCATCAGATCACCACATTCACAAGCCGGCCTGGCACCACGATGATCCGTTTCACCCCCGCCCCCTGCGCCAGACTGACAAAAGTCTCGCTGTGCAGCGCGGCTTTTTCAATCGTTTCCTTGCTGGCGTCAGCCGGCACGCGGATCGCACCGCGCAGCTTTCCGTTGATTTGCAGCATCAGTTCAATCTCTTGCTGTTGCAGCGCCGCCGGGTCGACCTCGGGCCATTCGGCGTCAAGCAATTGTCCCTGAGCGCTGTCATAAGCCAACGCCTCCCACAGTACCTGCGTGACGTGCGGCGCCACCGGATACAGGCAACGCAGCAGGATGCCAAAACATTCACGTGCGGCCCGCGCATCGGCGCTGGAGCCGCCGGGCTTGAAGTCTTCCAGCGCGTTCAGCATTTTCATGGCGCCTGACACCACGGTGTTGTACTGCATGCGCTGGTAGTCGTAATCAACCTGTTTTAGAACGCCGTGGACCTCGCGGCGCAGTGCCGCCGCCGCCGAGCCGTAAGCGGGAGTGCCGTCAGCCCCGTCCGGCCCGGAGGCGGGAGGTAGTTTGACCGCGAAATTCCAGACCCGACGCAGGAAGCGGTACGAACCCTCCAGCGCCGCGTCGTTCCATTCAAGGGTGGCTTCGGGCGGCGCGGTGAACATGGTGTAGATCCGCGCGGTGTCGGCACCGTATTTTTCGATCAGTTCCTGCGGGTCCACGCCATTGTTTTTCGACTTGGACATGGTCGTCCAGCCCTCGTACGTCACCGGCAGGCCGTCTGCCCTCGCGGTAGCCGACAGTACCTTGGCGTGTTCGTCCCGCACGATATCCAGGTCGTGGGCCCAGTAGTAGTGCTTGCCCGCCTTGTCACCAGTACGCACGAACGACTCGTTGAGCACCATGCCCTGAGTGAGCAATTTGGTGAACGGCTCATCCGCGGTCACCAGTCCCACATCCCGCATGACCTTGGTCCAGAAACGCGCATACAGCAGATGCAGGATGGCATGTTCGATGCCGCCGATGTACTGGTCCATCGGCATCCAGTAATCGGCACCGGCGCCCACCATGGCGTCGGTTTTTTTCGGATCGCAATAGCGCATGAAATACCAGGAGCTGTCGACAAACGTGTCCATGGTGTCGGTCTCGCGCCGCGCGGGTTTGCCGCATGTCGGGCAGGTCACGCCGGCATGGAAACCGGCGTGTTGGTTGAGCGGGTTGCCCGAGCCGTCGGGAACACAGTCCTGCGGCAACACCACTGGCAGGTCTTTTTCGGGAACCGGCACCGCACCATGCTCCGCGCAGTGGATGATGGGAATCGGCGTGCCCCAATACCGTTGGCGGCTTATGCCCCAGTCGCGCAGGCGCCAGGTGGTTTTCTTCTCGCCCAGGCCTTCTTTTTCAAGCGCGTGGGCAACCGCGTTGACGGCCTCCTGATAACCCATGCCGCTGAAACGGTCGGAGTTGACAGTGACGCCGCGCGACTTGTCCCCGTACCAGTCGCTCCACTGGTCATAGTCGTATTCCTCGCCGTCTACCAGGATCACTTCGATCACGGGAATATCGTATTTGCGCGCAAACGTGAAGTCGCGTTCGTCATGCGCCGGTACGCCCATGACGGCACCGTCGCCATAAGCCATCAGCACGTAATTGCCGACCCAGAGTTCGATCTTGTGCCCATTCAGCG
>JANYBQ010000615.1 GCA_025360705.1 Betaproteobacteria bacterium
GATCCGCTGGACTCCACCAGCCGCCAGCTTTCCCCTAACGTCGTGGGCGAAGACCACTACAACACCGCTCGGGCGGTGCAGGGAACGCTGCAGCGTTACAAGGAATTGCGCGACATCATCGCGATTCTGGGTATGGACGAACTGGCGCCTGAAGACAAGCTTGCAGTGGCCCGTGCACGCAAGATTCAGCGTTTCCTGAGCCAGCCGTTCTTCGTGGCCGAAGTGTTTACCGGCACCTCGGGCAAATACGTGTCGCTGGCTGAAACCATTCGTGGCTTCAAAATGATCGTGAACGGCGAATGCGATCACATGCCGGAACAAGCGTTCTACATGGTCGGCACCATTGACGAAGCCTTCGAGAAAGCCAAGAAGATGGCGTAAGCCGTCTTCTGAGCAGACAAGGAAAATACCATGGCGACGATTCACGTTGACGTAGTCAGTGCCGAAGAGTCCATCTTCTCAGGCGAAGCCAGGTTCGTCTCGCTGCCCGGCGAAATGGGTGAACTTGGCATCTTGCCGCGCCACACGCCTCTGATTACGCGTATCAAGGCGGGCTCGGTGCGTATCGAGATGGCCGACGGCTCGGAAGAGTTTGTGTTCGTTGCCGGCGGCATTCTGGAAGTGCAGCCAAACTGCGTAACCGTGTTGTCCGATACAGCCGTGCGCGGCAAGGATCTGGACGAGGAAAAGGCCAACCTGGCCAAGCAGGCTGCTGAAGAGGCACTTAAAAACGCCAAGGGTGAACTTGACATCGCCAAGGCGCAATCAGAGTTGGCCGTAATGGCGGCGCAGATAGCGGCCCTGCGCAAATACCGCCAGAAGAAATAAGCGGCTTTGGCATCAGCCCAACGCTGGGGGTGACGGTAGCAGAGGTGGGAAAATACGGCGTATGCCCAAAGCCAAACTACAGGCCGCCATTGTCGGCGGCTCAGCGGACGATATAGAAGCAGCGTTTTACGAGGCGTTGCAGACCGCCGACATCGACCGTCTGATGGCCTGCTGGGCCGATGACGACGAAATTGTCTGCGTCCACCCCGGAGGCCCGCGCGTGGTGGGGTCCGTTGCCATCCGCGCCACTTTCGAGGCCATCTTTTCCAATGGCACGATTCGGGCCTGGCCAGAGCAGGTGCGCAGTGTGGAGGCTATGGCCAGCGTGGTACACAACTTGCTGGAGCGGGTGGAAGTGCTTACCGAATCGGGGCCGGCGCAAGCCTACGTACTGGCCACTAACGTCTATCACAAGACGGCCCAGGGATGGCGCATGGTTGCGCACCACGCCAGTCCGGGCAGTCAGGCGCAAGCGCAGGAAATCAGCGAAACGCCGCAGGTGTTGCATTGACACGGTGAGTCGCGTAGCCGCCACCACTGCGCTACCGTTCGTGAACTATGTTGCCCCGGTCTGGCTGCCAGGCGGAAACCTGCAGACGATATGGCCGGCGTTGTATGCGAAGCGGGGGTTTGGACCTGTGCCGCAGTACCGGCGTGAGCGCTGGACCACGCCTGATGCTGACTTCATCGACGTGGATTGGCTTGCGCCAGCGGTATTGCCGAGCGCATTGCCATCCGCCGTCAGGGCCAGTCCGGCCCCCCCGGATGCATCGCAACGAGGACGCGCGTTGCTGGTGTTGTTCCACGGCCTCGAGGGATCATCGTCCAGCCATTACGCGCTGGCCTTTGCCGACTTTACGCGCGAGCGTGGCGCCGCGTTCGCGGTTGCACACTTCCGCGGCTGCAGCGGCGAACTCAACTACAGTCCGCGCGCCTACCACTCGGGCGATTTCGAGGAGATCGACTGGGTCTTGCGTCGTTTTCGCAAGGTTCACGCCGGCCCCATTGTGGCGGTCGGCATCTCGCTGGGCGGCAACGCCCTGTTACGTTGGGCGGGCGAGATGGAAGAGTCGGCGGCTGCCCTGGTTCGGGCCGTGGCCTCGGTGTCTGCCCCGCTTGACCTCGCGGCCGGCGGTCACGCGATTGGCCGTGGATTCAACCGGCTGGTCTATACGCCGATGTTCTTGAATACCATGAAACCAAAGGCGCTGAAAAAACTGGCACAGCATCCCGGCCTGTTCGATCGGGATGCGCTTGCGGCAGCAAGTGATCTGTACACGTTCGACAATATTTTTACTGCGCCACTGCACGGGTTCAGGGATACCGACGACTACTGGGCCAGGGCCTCGGCCAAACCGCTTTTGTCCCGCATAGCCGTGCCGGCGCTGGTCGTAAACGCGCGTAATGACCCGTTCGTTCCCGCCTGGAGTTTGCCGCTGCAACATCAGGTGAGTCCCTATGTAGAGTTGTGGCAACCTGCCCATGGCGGGCACGTCGGTTTCACATACGGCCGGGTGCCGGGTCATGTGCGAAGCATGCCCGATGCAGTAGGTGGCTGGCTGCTGGACCGTGCTCCTGACAAAGACAGCGTTGCGCCAATGCCGCGATAATTGATGTATGGACGACATCGTCAAACAGGCGCTGGCCAAATGGCCCAATGTGCCGCACTGTTACGGTTGGTTGGGGCTGGACGCGCGCGGTAACTGGTACATGCGCGACGATCGGATCCAGGCGGCAGGCCCTTTTGCGGATGGCACGCCGCAGAGCAAAGGGTCGTTGCTCAAGCATGAAAAATTGATCGATTTCATCCAACGCAATTACGAGACCGACGACCGTGGCCAGTGGTTTTTTCAGAACGGCCCGCAGCGCGTTTACGTCGAGCTGGAGGCCGCACCATTTGTCTGGCGCGTTGCCGATGACTTTTCAGTAAACGCCCATACGGGGCAGCCGGCCCGCGTCCAGCGTTGCGTGGTCGATGAATTCGGACGCGTTTATCTGGAAGCCGATCTGGGGTTCGGTCTGGTGCACACGCAGGACATGCTGGGTGCTGCCGACGCCATCGAGGCGGGGTTGTGGGTGCCGGTGCAGATTCCGGCAGCAGAACTGCCGGATCGCTTCGTTTATGTCAAGAGTCCAAAAGCGCTAAAGGACAAGCAGCCGTAGCGCGCGCAGTTCAGGGTTTGGCTGCAGCGCTTGCTGGCGCCGCGGCGGCAACTGAAGTAGATGATCCAGCGTCGGACGCAGCAGCAACCGGCGCCTTCGGCGGATCGAACTTGGCGCCGCCGGCATTGGCCATGTAAACCACCGCACGTGCGATTTCCAGATCTTCAAAATCGCCGCCGCCTTGTGGCGTCATGGCACCTTTACCAGCGAGCGCCGAATGCAATAACGCGTCGAAACCTGTTGCAATACGCGGACCCCAAGCGGCGGCATCGCCGAATTTTGGCGCGCCTACAAGCCCGGCCGTGTGACAGGTGGTGCATTGGGCCTTGAACACGTCTTCACCCGATTTCAGTTCACGATTGGCGTCGCGAATCTCCACCATTCCAACCTTCTGGATACGCGCGGCGATCGATTTTTCCAGGTTGACGGCACCGGCGGCCGGCTTGTTGCCGGAGGTGACAAAAAACACCAGGCCGATGATGATGAACACCGGCGCCACAAACGAAAAAAACACGGTCACCAGCAATTGTTTGGGCGTCTTGATAGGTCCCGGGTGTTCTTCATCTTGGCTGATGTCGCTCATGGTGTCCTCAAAAGTCTGGCTTCAAAATCAAGCTGGAATTATAGCCGCCGCCCTTTTTCAAACCTCCTACAATGCGGGCTCTTCTCATCAGCGGCTGTAGCTCAGTGGATAGAGTATTGGCCTCCGAAGCCAAGGGTCGTGGGTTCGATCCCCGCCAGCCGCACCACCTGTCCCGGCAATCGTCTTTCGCCCTGTTGACCGCGCACAGTGCTCTCATTTCGGCCCGTCCGGACTGGAGTTTTTTTGTGCCAGAGCCGCTTGGTACAGGGCGTTGCGCGACGCTCCGGTAATTTCCGCCGCCAGTCTGACCGCGGTTTTCAGCGGCAGTTCAGCCAATAAAAGTTTCAACACGCGTTGTTCGTCGCCTGCTTGCGCCGGCACGACCGCAGGATGCAACACCAGCACAAATTCGCCGCGCGACCGGTTGCTATCAGCGTTTAACCACGATGCGAATTCGCTCGCGGCGAGCATTGCGATTTCTTCAAACTGTTTGGTCAGCTCTCGTGCCACGGTCAGCTTGCGTTGGCCCAGGCTGGAAAGCGCCGAAGCCAGGGCCTCAATGCGATGCGGCGCTTCCAGCAGCACAATGGCGCGCGGTTCCGCGGCTAGCAATGCAATCCGCGCGGCACGCTCCACCGACCTGGACGGCAAAAATCCCGCGAAGACAAAACCTCCGTCCGGGGCGTTGTCGATCTCGATGCCCGCGACGCTGAGCGCGGATGTCACGCTGCTGGGACCGGGCACGGGCACAGCGACCAGATCGGCGCCTCGCACTGCTGCTACCAGCAGCGCGCCCGGGTCGCTGATGGCTGGGGTGCCCGCATCGCTGACATATGCCACGCGTTGCCCTTGCCGCAGCCGTTCGATTACCAAGCCGGCGGCCTCCCGCTCATTGTGCTGGTGCACTGCGAGTAAATGGCCCCCCGATTTTTCTATTCCGTAGGCGCGCAACAGTGCCTGGGTATGCCGGGTGTCTTCACAGGCTATCGTATCGGCAAGCTGCAACAGGTGCAGGGCCCGCAGGCTGATATCGGCCAGGTTTCCGATTGGCGTGGCGACGAGATACAAGGCGGCTTGCGGATAATGCTGCGAGGCGGCCGCTTCATGCGCTGCCGCGAGGGCCAAGGCATAGGATGGTGTCAATGCTAATTTCCAAGTTCAAGGCTGCCGCAAGCGCGCTGACCACCAAGCAATCTGGCGATGCCGCTGAAGACCACGCCTTACGTTACTTGCAGCGTGCCGGCCTTCGTCTGATAGAACGCAATTATCGGACGCCGGGACGCGGCGGCGGCGAAATCGACCTGATCATGCGCGAGCCCGATGGCACAACGGTATTCGTGGAAGTGCGTGCGCGCCAGAACACGGCGCATGGCGGTGCCGCGGCCAGTATCAGCGTGACAAAGCAGCGGCGTATTGTTTTCGCCGCGCGGCATTATTTGATGCGCCTGCGTGAACCGCCGCCATGCCGTTTCGACGTGGTCGTTTTGGAGGGTCGGCAAGTCCAGTGGCTGCGGGCGGCGTTCAACGTGACCTGACGCGGCGTGACGGCGTCGCGCGCTGCCCGCATTACATACGGTTGCATGCGCGAAGGTTATCATCGCCTCCATGCTTGAGCAGCGTATCGAACAGCATTTCATAGACAGTGCCGACCTTAAATACCAGTCGGCGCAGGTTCTTAGCAAGCCGATCGCAGCGGCGGTGCAGGCCATGATGGTGTGTGTGACCAGCGGCGGAAAGATACTGGCATGCGGCAACGGGGGCAGTGCCGCGGCGGCCCAACTTTTTACGGCCGGATTCGTGGGGCGCTTCGAGCGCGAGCGGCCCGAACTGGCCGCAATTACCCTGGCCGCTGACGGCGCTACGCTAACCGCGATCGCGAACGAATACGCCTTCAATGCGATCTTTTCCAGGCAGGTTCGCGCTTTGGGCGGTTCCGGCGACGTGTTGCTGGCGCTCTCGCTCAGTGGCAACTGCGTCAATGTGCAGGATGCCATTCACGCGGCCCACGAACGCGAGATGGTGGTTATCGGATTGACCGGTCAGGGCGGCGGAAAGATGGCGCAATTGCTGCGCGACACCGATGTGCATATATGTGTGCCGCATGATCGCGTGGCTCGCATTCTGGAAGTGCATTTACTTGCGCTGCATTGCATCTGCGATGCAGTGGATACACAACTATTGGGTGAACAAGAGGAAACGACACCATGAAAATCAAGTCCTGCAATTTTTGCGCAACGGTGCTGTGCGTTGTCGTATTCAGTGGCACGTTGAGCGCCTGCGCTCCCCTTATTTTTGGGGGTGCGGCCATGAGCGCGCTGGTGGCAACCGACCGTCGTACGTCGGGTGCGCAACTGGAGGACGAAGGTATTGAACTCCGCGCGGCCGGCCGCGTCCGCGAAAGCCTGGGAGACCGGGTGCACGTCAACGTTACGAGTTACAACCGCCAGGTGCTGGTGACGGGCGAAGTGCCCAACGCGCAAGACAAACAATTAGTGGAGCAAATCGTATCGAGGGTGGAAAACGTGCGCTCGATAGTCAATGAGGTTAGCGTGCTGGGTAACACGACGTTGACCCAGCGTTCATCCGACGCTCTGACCACTGGCAAGATAAAGGCCGCAATGGTCGACGCGAAAGATCTCTATTCGAACGCCTTCAAGGTGGTGACGGAACGTGGCACGACCTACCTGATGGGGCTTGTGACCCAGCGCGAGGCAACACGCGCAACCGACATTGCGCGCAGTACCGGGGGAGTACAGAAAGTGGTGCGCATTTTTGAAATTATTTCCGAGGCGGAACTGGAGCGTACGCTGCCGCGGTTCGCGCCCGCCAGCAAGCCGTCGACAGCACCGAAGACCTGAAAAACGGACTGATTTATTTCAGGCGTTTTATCAGACTGGACGTGTCCCAGCGTCCTCCACCCATCTGCTGCAAGTCGGCATAAAACTGGTCTACCAGTGCCGTGACTGGCAAACGCGCGCCATTGCGTCTGGCTTCGTCCAGCACCAGTCCCAGGTCCTTGCGCATCCAGTCAACCGCGAAACCGAAGGCAAACTTGTCCGCGACCATGGTCTTGCCCCGGTTGTCGAGTTGCCAGCTTTGGGCCGCGCCCTTGCCGATTACATCGAGCACCTGGACCATGTCCAGGCCGGCCTTCTGGCCAAACGCAATCGCTTCGCCCAGGCCCTGCACCAACCCGGCGATACAAATCTGATTCACCATCTTGGCCAGTTGGCCGGAGCCGCTGTCGCCCAGTAAAGTAAACGCACGGGCAAACGCCATTGCAACCGGGTACACGTTATCGAATGCGGCCTGGTCGCCACCACACATCACCGTCAACATCCCGTTCTGCGCGCCGGCCTGGCCCCCGGAGACCGGCGCATCGACAAATTGCAAGCCCTGCTTGTTGGCTTGCGCATGAAGCTCACGCGCCACGGTAGCCGAGGCAGTTGTGTGATCGACAAAAACGGCGCCCGGCTGCATGCCCGCAAATGCTCCTTCCGCCCCAAGCGTGACGCTGCGCAAATCGTCGTCGTTGCCGACACAGCAAAACACGATGTCCGCACGGGTGGATGCCAGCTTTGGAGTTGGCGCGCTTTGGGGGCCGCTGGTGGACGCGAATTCCTGGCACCAGTCTTGCGCCTTTTGCGGGTTGCGGTTGTAGACCATGACCCGGTGCCCCGCCAATGCCAAGTGCCCGGCCATCGGGTATCCCATCACACCTAGGCCGAGAAAGGCGACTTTGCGGGGCGACGTAGCGGCGTATGTTTTTGGATTGGTGCCTGGCATGGGACGCTCCATGGAAATGATGAGTGGTTGTCAACGATAGGTGGGTCGGGCCGCCCTTCAGGGCGCCAGACCCGAGGTGGTGCAGATTTCGTAGCGAGCGGGTCAAGGTGGTCGCGAGGAGCGGAGCCGTACATTCGTACGGTGAGCACCGCAGCGGCCAGATTGGCCCGCGCAGTAGAAAGATGTACCGCCTCTAGACGATGGCAAAGTTTTCGGTGCCCGCACTCAGGTCCTGGGTCCGGCCGCGCTGACTGTTGAGCTTGATTTGCAAGCGCAAGTCATTCAACGAATCGGCGTTGCGCAATGCATCCTCGTAAGAAATGACGTTGTTCTCGTATGCATCGAACAGTGCCTGGTCGAAGGTCTGCATGCCCAGGTTGCGGCTTTTCTTCATGATCTCCTTGATCTCGGACACATCGCCCTTGAAGATCAAATCCGAGATCAAGGGCGTATTCAGCATGATCTCCACCGCAGCGGATCGGCCTTTGCCGTCCTGCTTGGGAATCAGACGTTGCGATACCAGCGCCTTGAGGTTGAGCGACAGGTCCATCAGTAGCTGCGAGCGGCGTTCCTCGGGAAAGAAATTGATGATCCGGTCCAGCGCCTGGTTGGCGCTGTTGGCGTGCAATGTGGCCAGGCACAAATGGCCGGTCTCGGCAAATGCCACCGCGTGTTCCATGGTTTCGCGGTCGCGGATCTCGCCCATCAAAATCACATCGGGCGCTTGGCGCAAGCTGTTTTTGAGCGCGATTTCCCAGCTATCGGTATCCAGTCCCACTTCACGTTGGGTAACCACGCAGTTCTTGTGCATGTGCACGAACTCCACCGGGTCTTCGATCGTGATGATGTGGCCGAAAGTGTTTTCATTGCGCCAGTCCACCATCGCGGCCAGCGTGGTGGACTTGCCCGAGCCGGTGGCGCCGACCATGATGCACAGGCCGCGCTTGGACGTCACGATTTCCTTGAGCACCTGCGGTACACCCAGGCCGTCTATCGTCGGCAGCACTTGTGGAATGACACGCATCACCATGCCGACCTTGCCCTGCTGGATGAACGCGTTGACGCGAAACCGTCCCACGTTGGGTGGCGATATGGCGAAGTTGCATTCCTTGGTGCGCTCGAATTCGGCTACCTGCTTGTCGTTCATGACCGAGCGCGCCAGAGCCAGCGTGTGGGTGGCGTTGAGCGGCTGCGGCGACACCTTGGTTACCTTGCCATCGACCTTGATGGCCGGCGGAAAGTCGCCCGTGATGAACAGGTCGCTGCCGTTGCGGCTGATCATCAGCTTGAGCAGGTCATTGATGAATTTGGTGGCCTGGTCGCGTTCCATGTGATGAGGGCTCCCGGGTTGTCATTTCTTTTCGCTGAGGCGCGCGCTGACAACGCGCAACCGCAGTGACAGTTTGCGCGCCAGCAGCGCGATCAGATTGGCGGCGAGTTGCGAATTGGCCGACATCATGTCGTCCATCGCCTCCGCGCTGAGAGCCGCGATTTCGCATTCGTTCATGGTGGTGCAGGCGGAAAAACGGATGCCGC
>JANYBQ010000620.1 GCA_025360705.1 Betaproteobacteria bacterium
GGGAGCCGCGACGCGGTTGGGCCTGGGCTGGGACGAGCTGCACAAGCGCAATCCGCGCCTGATCCTGTGCGACATCTCGGGTTACGGTCCGGACGGCCCTTACCGTGACAAGAAGGCTTACGACCTGTTGATCCAGAGCGAAGCGGGCATGGTGTCCATTACCGGCACGCCGGACGCGCCGGCCAAGTGCGGCGCGTCGATAGCCGACATTTCGGCGGCGATGTACGCTTTTTCCAACATCCTCGCGGCGCTGATCCGGCGCGGGCAAACCGGTCTTGGAAGCCACATCGAGGTCTCGATGCTGGAGAGCATGGTGGAGTGGACCAGTTACCCGCTGTACTACACACTCGACGGCGCGCCGCCGCCCGAACGCGCGGGCGCATCGCACGCGGCCATCTATCCCTATGGGCCGTTTACGGCCGGTGATGGCAAGGCCGTGGTGCTGGGCGTGCAGAACGACCGCGAGTGGAAGTCCTTCTGCGAAAAGGTACTGGAGAACCCCGCGCTTGCAACCGACGCGCGTTTTGCCGGCAACCTGCAACGTGTCGCCGCGCGTGTGCAAATATTGGCCGTGGTGGAGCAGGCGTTCAGCAGCCTGACCGCCAAGCAGGTAATGCAAAGGCTGGACGAGGCCGGCATTGCCAACGCGCGCATGAACCAGATGGCCGAGGTCTGGCAGCATCCGCAGCTCAAGGCGCGCGAACGCTGGACCGAAATAGATACGCCGGTGGGCAAGGTGCCCGCGCTGTTGCCGCCGGGGATGTCGGCCGCCGACGACCCGCGCATGGGCGCCGTGCCGGCGCTGGGCCAGCATACCGATGCGGTGCTGGCCGAGTTGGGATATGGCCAGGCGGCAATTGCAGCGCTGCACGAAGCCGACGTGGTTTAAAAAGGATTTGTACGTGAAAGCCAGCTACCGTACCCTCAGTTTCGAGAAGCGAGGCCAGCACATTGCGGTGGTCACTTTGCAGCGCCCCGAAGTATTCAATGCGCTGAACACGGCCATGGGCGAAGACGGCATCGACCTGTTCGAATCGCTGGCTCTCGACCCGCGGGACCTGCGCTGCCTGGTGCTGACCGGCGCCGGTGACAAGGCCTTCTGCTCGGGTGGCGATCTCAAAGAGCGCAAGGGCATGAGCAACCAGGCCTGGGCGCGCCAGCACCTGGTGTTCGAACGTTTCATGCGCGCGCTGCTCGGCTGCCCCATCCCGCTGATCGCGGCCGTCAATGGCGTTGCCTACGGCGGCGGCTGCGAGATTGCCAGCTGCTGCGACTTTATGTACGCCGCCTCGCACGCCCGCTTCGCATTGCCGGAAGCCAAGCTGGGCATCATGCCCGGCGCCGGTGGCACGCAGACCTTGTCGCGCGCCATGGGCGAGCGTCGCGCAAAGGAACTCATCCTGACCGGCCGACCTTTCACCGCGCAGCAGGCCGAGCAGTGGGGATTGGTCAATGCGGTGGTGGAAGGTCCGCGTTTGATGGAGCATGCGCTGGAAACGGCGGCGGCCATCGCAGGCAACGCGCCGCTTTCCACGCGCCAGATCAAACAGTCGATTTCGCGAGGCTTGCGCATGTCGTTGCTGGACGGCATGGCCTTCGAGATCGAGGCCTATAACCGCCTGGTGCCGACAAAGGACAGGCTGGAGGGCGTGTTGGCGTTCAACGAAGAGCGGGCGCCGGTTTTTAAAGGGGCGTAGCGCCCTTTTCCGCGGGCCACCCGCCTTCTGTCCCACGCCCCAGGCCAAGGCCGTATTCAATGCGGCGGCAGGAACTCTTTCAGGAAATTCGCCAGCCGTTCCAGCGTCTGGTTGGCGCCGTTGACTGCGTCATACTCTTTCACGACGCGATCGCGCTCAGCGGCGGTTTTGAACAGAGCGTGCAAGGTGACGTGGGTCTGGTGGCCTTCCTCCTCGAACAACACCGTCACGCCGAAAGCCGCAGCGTCGTTGTCCGAGTCGCCGTCATCGCTGTGCATGTACGACAGCCGCTTGGCCGCCTTGATGTCGGTGTAAACCAGCTTGTTGGGGTAATCGACGCCGTCCGGCCCGTGCATGACGAGGCGGGTGATGCCACCCTCGGCCACGTCCATTTCGTGCACGGTAGTGGTGAAGCCATTCGGCCCCCACCAATGCTCGAGTTGTTTGGGCTCGGTCCAGGCGTTGAATACCAGCGCCGTCGGCTCGTCGATCAGGCGCGAGACGACCATCTCGCGGTCTGCTGTAGGGGAAGCGTGTTGCTGCGTGTTGTCCATATCGAACCTCCTGCGGATATCTTAGCGATCGTTTTATCCCCGCGGACGGTTCATGGGCGTTATGCGCAGTAGGACAATGGCTCAGCGAGAAGCACGCTCCGTTAAGAGCGAATGAGTCTCAGACGGCTATTGCGGCACCCAATCCGCGCACAACAACTCGGCCTGCTTCAATACCGTCTTCACAGCCTCGTCCCGCAGGTCCGGCGGATAGCCGTGAGTTCGTCCTTGAGCAGTTTCTCCAGTAGTTCGGCGGGCAACGTTCTTGTGTTTGAGCCCACGCACCTCGGCCAGGAACTGGTCCGACAGGATGCTGATGTCCGGCTTGGGCAAGCTGGCCACGATAAACACGTCGATGATCTAGCCCTCCGCCATCACGGCCTTGGACACCAGTTGTCGAATGGCGGCGTCGATCTGCTCCGGCGTTTTCCGGCTGCCGATGTTTTGCTTGTTCAGCGCGGCCTGAATAGCCTGGAAGAAACCCACGTCATCACGACCGATTGTATCTATGGCATAGCGTAGCAGGGCCAAACAAACTTATGCGGTGCTGTGACCCATCTGGCAGATGGGTGCACACGCTGTGAAATGTCTTCGCGCCGAAAAATGTATCAGGCAAATGTATGAAATGACATTTACGTTTGCGGCGAAAGCAGCTTTGTCAGAACAACTTGAGCAGCTTATGCATACCCGGTAGACCCATCCGGCTTGACCGGCACCTTGCGTTCCCAGTGGATGTAGTCTTCCGTGCCCAGCAGCTCTTCATCCATCTCCACGCCCCAGCCCGGACGGTCCGGACGCAATTCAAGATAACCGTCCTTCGGCAGGTACGGGTCTTTGACGTAGTGCGCGCCTTGCGGGCCATTAGCGGCGGAGGTCTCCTTGTTGCCGGTGCCGAACACATAACCCGGCCCGTGCGGCAGGCGGTATTCGAGAATACGGAAGTTGGTCTGCGCGGCGCTGAAATGCACGTTGATGGCGGTGGCCAGCGGGCCCATGGGGTTGTGCGGCGCGATGGTGACGAAATGGGTTTCGGCCAGCGCGGCGATTTTGCACATCTCAAGCATGCCGCCGACCACGCAGATGTCGGGCTGGATGATGTCGCAGCCACGTACCTGTAGCAGGTGCTGGAACTCGAAGCGGCTGTAGAGCGACTCGCCGGTGGCCAGCGTGCAGTGCAGGCCGCGTTTGAGTTCACCCCATGCCTCGATGTTTTCGGGGCGGATCGGCTCCTCGAAAAATAACGGGTCGTAGGGTGCCAGCGCGTTGCCGAGCTGGATCGCCTGCGCGGTCTCGAAAATCTTGGCGTGCGCGTCGAAGGCGATCTCGTAGTCGCTGCGGACGGTCTCGCGCAACTGGCGGAAGTATTCAGCCGCGCCGCGCACCACCTCGCCCCAGCGGTTGCGATGGATGTCCACGCGGTAGGGGCTGAGCTTGAAGGCCGTGATGCCCCACTCGCTTTGCAGCGCGTCCATCTGGTCGCGCGCGGCTTCAGGGTCGGGCGCGGTGTACAGGCCGGCGTAGACCTTGACCCGGTCGCGCACATGGCCGCCCAGCAGCATGTACACCGGTACGTCGAGCGCCTTGGCCGAGATGTCCCACATGCAGTGATCCAGCGCAGAAATAGCTGCCAGGCCCAGCGCGCCGGGCGGGAAACGTGTCTGCTGCATCAGGTAGTGGATCAGGAAGGCGATGCGGCGCGGGTCCTTTCCTTTGAGGAAGGTCACCAGGTATTCGAGCAACGGCAACAACGCCAGGTCGGGACCGTGGTTGTAACACTCTCCCCAGCCGGTGATGCCTTCGTCTGTGTCCATGGCCACGATCACACGTGGCCGGTCCTTGTCGCGCGACATGAATACGCGCAGGCGATCGATCTTCATTGCGCTTTTACGCGGTTGGCGCACCAGGCCTTGAACTGTCCATCGGTCGCTGGGTCGGTGGGCGGGTACAGGCCGAAGATGCTGCGGCCGCCGCGCACCTGTTCGATCACGAAGTCTTCGAACAGGGTTTGTGCCGTGGCCTCACCGGCAACGGCTTCGGCGATTTCGCCCGGAATCACGACCACGCCTTCGGCATCACCCACCATGATGTCGCCCGGGTACACCGGCACGCCGCCGCAGCCGATCGGCACATTGATGTCCACCGCATGGTGCTTGATCAGGTTGGTGGGCGCCGATGGTCCATGGCAATAGGTGGGAATGGCAAGGGTCGCTATCTCGTGGCTGTCGCGCAGGCCGCCGTCGGTCACCACACCCGCCACGCCGCGCACCATCATGCGTGTGACCAGGATGGAGCCGGCCGACGCCGCGGACGCGTCGCCCCGGCAGTCCATCACCAGCACATGGCCGGGTGGGATCTCTTCCACGGCTTTGCGTTGCGGGTGGCCATGGTCCTGGAACACGCCGATATGGTCCAGGTCCTCACGCGCCGGTATGTAACGCAGCGTGTAGGCGGGCCCGACCATCTGCCGGCCGCCGCTGCCCAGCATGCGCACCCCCTGGATAAAAGCGTTGCGCAGGCCGCGTTTGAACAGCAGCGTGGTCAGGGTTGCGGTGGAGGTTGTGCGCAGCGCGTCCATCGCGCCGTCGGTCAATGGGGCAGTCATGGATAAACAGTCCTTCAAGTGTTCCTATTTCGAGGACAGATAACGCGCGCGTTGCATCCGGGTCTGCACGTAGACGTTTTCGTCATGGGTGCCGGGTACATAAGAGCCCGATTGCGCCGACACCTGCACCGACACATTGGCCTGGCTCGGATAACGCGCGACGAAGGCCTCGTCGATATCGACGCCAAGCCCCGGTGCGTCGGGCACTTTCAGGAAGCCGTTTTGCGAACGCGGATGCGGCAGCACGGTATGTTCGCGCCCTTCCCAGTCGTCCTCGATACGTTCCAGGAACAGGCCATTGGGAATCGCTGCCAGCAGATGCAACGCGGCATATTCGGCCACCGGCCCCAGCGAGCCGGAATGCGGCGCCACCATGATGTGGTGCGCCTCGGCCATGGCGGCGATCTTCTTCATCTGCGTGATGCCGCCGGCGCGCCCGGTGTCGGGTTGCACCACGTCCACCAGGTCGGATTCGATCAACGCACGCATGCCGAAGATCGTGGTCATGCGTTCGCCGGCCGCCAGCGACACGTTGGCGTGGTCACGAATACGCCGGTAGCCGTCCAGGTTGTCGGGTGCAATCGGGTCTTCGATAAACAGCAGCTTGTAGGGCTCCAGCGCACGCGCCAATTGCGTCGCGTCGCCTGGCGTCAGCCACGGTGGCCCATGCAGGTCGATCATGATGTCCATCTCTTCGCCGACGGCTTCGCGCAGCGCAGCGACCTTGCGTACCGGGTCGGATACTCCACCGCATTTGATGGCGGTGATGCCGCGCGCTTTCAGGCTCAACGCCACTTCGGGCGTGTTGGCATGGGCGTAGATGCGGATCTTGTCGCGCACCTTGCCACCGAGCAGGTTCCAGACCGGCACGCCGAGCGCCTTGCCCTTGATATCCCACAAGGCCATGTCGATGCCGGTCATGGCGCCGCCGCCGACAGTGCCGGTCATGCCATGCACCATGATGGCAGACATCATGCGTTGCCACAGTCGCTCGATGTGTGTCGGGTCTTCGCCGATCAGGATGCGTTTGAGGTCTTGCACGGCGGTTTCGATCACGCGCGGCCAGCCGGAACATTCGCCAATGCCGACGATGCCGTCGTCGGTGTAGACCTTCACGAACAGCCAGTTGCGTGTGCCGGTGATTCCTTTGGAAACGGTCTCGGATCCGAAGGCGTTGTCGGAGGCCCAGGCCTTGAGGTCCGGCGCACCCACGTGCATCAGGAAGGTCTTTATGTCGATGATCTTCATACGGCCAGCGTCCTATAGAGCCGCCCCCAAAGAGGCGGCGTGCCCTTGTCGGGTCGCGAATCGATGCGAGTTTGAGGGCTCATATCTTCTCGGTATAGCGAAAGCGTTTGTGCATGCCGCGTGCACGCGGGTCGGGCTGCGGTATGGCCGACAGCAGCGCCTGCGTGTATGCATGTTGCGGGGCATCGCAGACCTGGTTGGTCTCGCCGGTCTCCACTATCTTGCCGCGGTACATCACGGCCACGCGGTCGCAGAAATAGCGGATCACCGCGATGTCGTGGCTGATGAAGATAAACGACAGCCCGAGTTTGTCCTGCAGGTTTAGCAACAGATCCAGCATCTGCGAGCGCAGCGACACATCCAGCGCCGAGGTGGCTTCGTCCGCCACGATGATGCGCGGGTTGAGCGCCAGCGCGCGCGCGATTCCGATGCGCTGGCGCTGGCCGCCCGAGAACGCATGCGGATACCGTTCGCGCCAGGCGGGCTCCAGTCCCACGTTTTGCAGCAGTTCCGCGACCCGGTTATCCAGCTCCTTGCCTTTGGCCAGGCCGTTGACCAGCAGCGGCTCGCCGACGATCTGCGCCACCGTCATACGCGGGTTGAGCGAACCCACCGGATCCTGGAAGATCATGCGGATTTCGCGGTGACAGGCCTTCAAGGTTTGTTTATCGGCCGTGACGATGTCTACCACCGAGCCGTCGGGCCTTCTGTAGTGGATGGAGCCACCATGCGGCTGGTAGACACGCAACAGGCACCGGCCCATGGTGGTTTTGCCGGAGCCTGACTCGCCGACGATACCCAGCGATTCACCCGGCATGACGCTCAGCGACACACCATCCACGGCTTTGACAGCACCTTTTTTTTGATTGCCGAAAACCATCGACAGGTCGCTCACCTGCAGGATCGGCAAAGCGGCGCTGGCAATCGGCACGCGTTTCAGGCGAATGTCCGCAGTGCGCCCGAGCTTGGTCACCGAGCAGATCAACATCCGGGTGTAGGCGTCTTTGGGGGCATGAAAAATATCGTCCACCAGGCCGGTCTCGACCACTTTGCCCTGGTGCATCACGATTACCTGGTCGGCGATCTCGGCCACTACGCCCATGTCGTGGGTGATGAACATCACCGCCATGCCGTGGCTTTGCTGCAGGTTCTTGATGAGTTGCAGGATCTCGGCCTGGGTGGTGACGTCCAGCGCGGTGGTCGGCTCGTCAGCAATCAGCAGCGACGGGTTGCAGGCCAGCGCCATCGCAATCATGACGCGCTGGCGCATACCACCCGAGAACTCGAAGGTGTAGCGGTCCACCGCGATCTTCGGCGTCGGAATCTCGACCTGTGCCAACAACTCGATGCAACGCTCGCGCGCCTGGGCCTTGGACATCTTCAGATGCAGCCTCAGCACTTCCATGATCTGGTTGCCAACCGTGTGGACTGGCGACAGCGACGACATCGGCTCCTGGAAAATCATTGCAATCTCGGCGCCACGCACCGCGCGAATCTCGCGCCCGCGCCGGTCGAGTTTGGCCAGGTCCACACTGCTGCCATCGGGCCGGTGCAGCATCATGGAGCCGCTGACGATACGCCCCGGTTCATCGACGATCTGCAATATGGAGCGCGCGGTCACGCTTTTGCCGCTGCCGCTTTCGCCCACCACGCACAGGGTTTTGCCACGTTCGACGTTGAACGAGACACCGTCTACCGCCTTGATGAGCCCGTTGCGAATCGGAAAGTAGGTATGAAGATCGCGTACCTGCAGCAATGGGACCCCTACGCTGACCGGTGCATGCGCGGCACCGGAGCGGGCTGTGCCTGCATGATGCGGCACTGCGCTGCGCACCGCCTCCGTGTTTGTGATTCGCTCGGCGGTGTTCATTTGTTGTACGGGTCGGATGCGTCGCGCAGCCCGTCGCCCAGAAAGTTCAGCGCGATCACGGCGATCACCACCGCCGCGCCGGGTATGAACAACCATGGCGCAGTGGCGATGGAGCGTATGTTTTGCGCTTCACGCAACAACACACCCCAGGAAATGGTCGGTGGCTGCAGGCCCAGACCGAGGAAACTCAGCGAGGTCTCGGCGAGGATCATGGTCGGAATGGCCAGCGAGATCGACGCGATGATGTGGCTCGCGAAGCTGGGCAACATGTGGCGGAAGATGATGCGGCCCTCGGACGCGCCGTCCAGCCGTGCCGCAGTGACAAACTCCTCGGTGCGCAGGCTCAGAAAACGTCCGCGCACGACGCGCGCCAGCTGCGCCCAGCCGGTCAGCGAAAGTATCAACGTGATCATGAAATAGTTCAACGTCGCCGGCCAGTTTTGCGGCACGGCAGCCGATGCAGCAAGCCAGATCGGGATCGTGGGCAACGACAACACGAGTTCTATCACGCGCTGGATCACGAAGTCGATCTTTCCGCCGTAATAACCCGATATGCCGCCCAGCACAATGCCGATCGACAGGGCCAGAAACACGCCGACCAAGCCGACCGACAGCGAGATCTGTGTGCCCACCATGATGCGGCTGTAGACGCAGCGTCCCAGGCGGTCGGCGCCAAAAAAGAACAAGGGCTGGCGCGCATTCCCGGAGGCGAACAGGTGGGTGGTCGAGTTGAACAGGCCCAGCACCGAATACTCGTAGCCCTGACCGAACATCTGCAAATAGACCTTGCGCGTGCGGTCCTGTGCATAGACCGCGGCTAGCGTCGTCGGGTCGCGCTTGAGCACATACGGGTAGATATGGGGGCGCACCGACCAGCTGCCGTCTTCGCTCGTGTCGATCAGGTGCAGCGCCTGTGGCGGGTAGAACGCCGCACGTGCGTTTTGTTGTGACGGATCGTTGACCGCGAAGAACCCCGGCACTATCGCAATGATGTACAGCGCCGCCGTAACCACCAGCCCGGCCATCGCCAGCCGGTGTCGGCGAAACGCCCACCAGACCAGTTGCCATTGCGAGGCAACGGCAAGCCGCGCCGATGAATGGTCAACCGCGTCTTCGAGCGCGGAGGGGGAAGCTACCGCGCTCATCAGGAACCCTCCATGCTGCGCACTGCGGAACCATTCGCCGTTGAGAGCGGCCCGACGGTGCTCATTCGAGTCGAATCCGCGGGTCAACCATCGCCAGCAGGATGTCGCTTACCAACGAGCCGAATACGGTCAAGGCGCAGATCAGCAAAATGAAGGCACCGGCAAGGTACATATCCTGGCTCATCAGAGACTGCAGCAACAGCGGGCCGGCCGTCGGCAGGCTCAGCACAATGGCCACGATGATCGAGCCTGATATCAGGTTGGGCAGCAGCCATGAAATGGTGGAGATAAAAGGATTGAGCGCCAGGCGCATCGGGTACTTCACCAGCAAGGTGAACTCCGACAGCCCCTTGGCGCGTGCCGTGGTCACATACGGCTTGTGCAACTCGTCCAGCATGTTGGCACGCATCACGCGGATCAGGCTGGCCGTGCCGGACACTGCAAGGATCACGACCGGAATCCAGAGATGCTGCATCAGGTCCACCACCTTGTCCACGCTCCATGGCGCGGTGAGGTATTGTTCGGAAAACAGGCCGCCGACGCTCTGGCCGAACTCTACCGCCGCGATATACATCAACACCAGCGCCAACAGAAAGCTTGGCACGGCCAGCCCGAGGAAAGACAGGAAGGTGACCACATAGTCGCCAACCGTGTATTTCTTGACCGCTGAAAACACGCCCACCGGCAAGGCGACGCCCCAGGTCACCAGCAGCGCCGAAAGGGTCAGCAGCAGCGTCAGGGCCATACGCTCCCAGATCAGGTCGCCCACCGGTTGCTGCCACTCGAAGGACAGGCCGAAGTCGCCGTGAAAGATGATGTTGGATATCCACTTCCAGTACTGCACCGCCATGGGTTGGTCCAGTCCGAAACGGTTGCGTAGATCAGCCGCCGTGTTCTGGTCGATAACCTCGTTCGACGCCGCCAGCGTGGCGATATACGTCGTGACGTAATCGCCCGGTGGCAGCTGGATGAGAACGAACGACAAAAAGCTGATGGCGGCCAGAAACGGCAGCATCCAGAGCAACCGTTTAACGATAAATACCAGCATGCGCTCAGCCCCGTTGTGTCATTGGCAAAATGCGGGTGGAGCACGCCGGTGCCCACCACGCAGCGCGCGAGGCAGTGAAGATTTCATAGCGAGCGGGTCGAGGTGGCGTCGAGGAGTGGAGCCGTGCATTTGTACGGTCAGCACCGTAGGCGTCAGATCGGCCTGCGCAGTAGAACGACTCGCTGACTCGGTCAAGTGCGCGTAAAGAAGAACTGCTGCGGCAGCGCCGGGCCGGGGTTGGGCCACGACCATCCGTTGGGATAACTCTTGGGCACGTTCTGCAGATTGGTCTTGCAGATGCCGAACGAGTTCACCGCCAGACAGACACCTACGGTCTCAAAAGCCTCAGCGCACTGATCGAATACCTGCTTCATGATGTCGCTGCGTTTTTTGACATCGGCCGTGGCGCGCGCTTCGTCAAAGAGCTTCATGCGCGACTTCTGGTTTGCCGGCGGCTCCTGGCCGTCCTTGCCACCGGATACGTACCACTGTGACCACGGAATCGCATAACGCGAACCCTGCGTGTGTTGGGCGAAATAGTCGCGCGGGTCGAGCATCGGGTCCAGGCCGCCCGGACCGGGCCAGGTGGCGGCGTCATGGTCGTTACTATCGCCGCGGGTGTAGTACAGCGCGCGCGCTATGGTGTTGACCTTGATGTCCACGCCGATGTCGGCCCAATGCCGCTTGATCAGCTCCAGCGTATCCACCGCGTCGGGATACAACGTGGGAATAACGTCGATAGAAAAGAACACCTTCTGGCCATCCGGGCGCAGCCGGAACTTCTGTGAATCGCGTTTGTTGTAGCCCAGCTTGTCGAGAATGTCGTTGGCCTGCTTCGGGTCGAACTCGGTGAACTGGCGCGCGAGTTTTTCGTTGTACCAGGGGTGGCCGGGACGCGGTCCGGTCTGGTAGGGCTCGGACTGCCCGAGATAAACGATGTCGATTATCTCCTTGCGGTTGATGCCCAGCGACAACGCCTGGCGAAATTGTTTGTTGGCGAACATTTCGCGCATCTTTGGGTCTTTGTGCGTGGGGTTGAGGTAGATCTGAACCTGCTGCGCCCCGGTGTTGACGAGTTCGATCAAACGGTATCCGCCCTTTTGCATGTTCTGTGACAGGGTGGGTTTGTTTTGCAGCGAGTCGATGTGCCGCTCCTGGATAATTCGGTGGCGCTGGCATTCACGTCCCAGCTGGCGGCTACACACGGCAACACCTCGGTAAAGGCCAGGTTCCAACGCACCAGGCCCTGGTTGCCGACCAGCCGAAGGATGCCGTTGTGGTCGGCGCTACCGCGCAAGCCGCGCCGGATGGCGCCGCCGTACGTACCCACCTTCTCGGCCTGGATTACAAGTGGCATTGTTGACATACGCTGCGCGAGCGGCGGCAATTTGCCATCGCTCACCATCTTGGCCAGCAGCGGCGACTCCTTGGATTGCTGCGCCAACGCATTGCCTCCGATTCCAGCCAGTGCCGCAGCGCCTGCAAAGCCTTTTAGCACCGTGCGACGGCCTGCGTTGGTCTGGATTGGATATTTTTCGGATTTCGCTTTTATCGGCATAACGGTCTCCGTGCGCCGGTCAAAACCGGCAAAGTGTTGTGAATGAAAGAGTCATACGTTGAAAGCTTAGCCAGCTACGGCGGCCCCGAGTCATGCGTGCACATTCGTGAGGGTGTGGGCGAAGCGTTGACAGGGGTACGTGCGG
>JANYBQ010000634.1 GCA_025360705.1 Betaproteobacteria bacterium
CAGGACCACGCTCATACGCGGGCATTACGCACCATTGCCTAATCGGTCTTCAACGGCGCCGGCTACACTTTGCCTGAAAGCAGGCACCCAATGTTTCTTCGGCGCGATTTGCGGCAGTGAGCCGATTACTACGCTCATACCTGAATTGGAAAAGACTGCCGCACGAAGCAGAAACCACGTCCCAAGTCCACCTGGCCGACGCGCAGGGCTGGCTCGCTACGTTTTCTCTCGACGAAACCCTGCGCCCCGATGCCATCCACGCCGTGAAGGATCTGCGTGGCCTGGGGCTGGGCATTCAGCTGCTCTCGGGCGACCAGCCGCAGGCCGTCACACGCCTGGCCCAACGCGCTGGCATCGACCTGGCTTTCGCGGCCTGCTCCCCGGAGAACAAGCTGAACCGCCTGCGCCAACTTCAACAGGCCGGACAACGCGTAGCCATGGTCGGCGACGGCATGAACGACGGCCCGGTGCTGGCCTGTGCGGATGTGTCCATCGCGATGGGCAGCGCGGTGCCGCTGGCCCAGGCCAAGTCGGACTTCATCGTGCAGGGCGGCCAGCTAGCCGCCGTGCCCGCCCTGCTGCTACAGGCACGGCGCGCCCACCGCATCGTGCGGCAAAACCTGCTCTGGGCCGCGCTGTACAACGCCGTCTGTGTGCCGCTCGCTATCGCAGGCGCCATGCCGCCCTGGCTGGCCGGGCTGGGAATGGCGGCCAGCTCGCTGCTGGTGGTTACTAACTCGGCCCGGCTGTCGCGCATGCCGGCACTGGCTTGATCCTGGAAACCAAATGGACATCCTGTTCCTGCTGATCCCGCTGTCGGTGGTGCTGGCCTTGCTGATCATCGGCGCGCTGGCCTGGGCCGTATGGCGTGGCCAATTCGACGCGATCGATGCAGAAGGCGAGCGGATTTTGCATTCGGATTGACCTGCATCAAACGCCGTGCGCGCAGGCGAACGGAAACTCCGAGTGTCAAGAAAAAGGTGCCTCATGAATGAACGACAAATCCCCGCTGCGCTTTACAACGACACCGCCGTACGGCAGTTCTCGCTGATGGCCGTGGTCTGGGGCGTGGTAGGCATGTCCGTGGGCGTGTTGATCGCCACCCAGCTGGCTTGGCCCGACCTGACCTTCGGCATTCCCTGGCTGAGCTACGGCCGCCTGCGCCCGCTGCACACCAACGCGGTGATCTTCGCGTTTGGCGGCTGCGCGCTTATCGGCAGCAGCTACTACGTGGTGCAGCGCACCTGCCATGTGCCGCTGTTCCTTCCCAGGCTGGCCAGTTTTACCTTCTGAAGCTGGCAGGCGGTGATCGTGGCGGCCGCCATCAGCCTGCCGATGGGCTACACCACCGGCAAGGAATACGCCGAGCTCGAATGGCCGATCGACATCCTGATCGCGGTGGTGTGGGTCTCGTACGCGATCGTGTTCTTCGGCACCATCGGTATGCGCAAGGTGCGCCACATCTATGTCGCCAACTGGTTCTACGGCGCATTCATTCTGGCCGTTGCGGTGCTGCACCTGGTCAACAGCGCCGAGGTTCCCGCGGGCTGGATGAAGTCGTATTCGGCCTATGCCGGCGTGCAGGACGCGATGGTGCAGTGGTGGTACGGCCACAACGCGGTCGGCTTCTTTTTGACGGCCGGCTTCCTGGGCATGATGTATTACTTCGTGCCCAAGCAGGCCGGGCGCCCGGTGTACAGCTACCGGCTGTCGATCGTGCATTTCTGGGCGCTGATCTTCACCTACATGTGGGCCGGTCCGCACCACCTGCACTACACCGCGTTGCCCGATTGGACGCAGTCGGTCGGCATGGTGTTCTCGCTGATTTTGCTGGCGCCCAGCTGGGCGGCATGATCAACGGCGTCATGACCTTGTCGGGCGCCTGGCACAAGCTGCGCGACGATCCGATCCTGCGCTTTTTGATCGTCGCGTTGTCGTTCTACGGCATGGCCACGTTCGAAGGCCCGCTGATGTCGATCAAGACCATCAATGCGCTGAGCCACTACACCGACTGGACCATCGGCCACGTCCACTCGGGCGCTTTGGGCTGGGTCGGGTTGATCACGATGGGCACGCTGTATTACATGATTCCGCGCCTGTTCGGCCAGCAGAAGATGTATTCGGTGCCGGCCATCGAGGTGCACTTCTGGACCGCCACGGTCGGCATCGTGTTGTACATATCCGCCATGTGGATCGCCGGCGTCATGCAGGGCCTGATGTGGCGCGCCATCAATACCGACGGCACCTTGACCTATACCTTTGTAGAAGGCGTCAAGGCCACCTGGCCGTTCTATGTGGTGCGGCTGGTCGGCGGGCTGATGTACCTGGCCGGCATGCTGGTGATGGCCTGGAATACCTGGATGACGGTGGCGCAGGGGCGCGTGGTGCAGGTAGCCGTGCCGATGCCCCAGGCCGCCTGACTGAAAGCACCCCATGCGCGACCTCACCCCTCCCACATCGTCCACGCCCGGCTTCTCGCACGAGAAGATCGAGACCAACAACTTTCTCATGATCGTGCTGATCCTGCTGGTGATCGCCATCGGCGGCGCGGTCGAGATCGTGCCGCTGTTCTTCCAGAAGTCGACTACCGAACCGGTCAAGGGGGTGTTGCCGTACACCGCGCTGCAACTGGCCGGGCGCGACATCTACCTGCGTGAAGGTTGCTACAACTGCCACTCGCAGATGATCCGGCCTTTCCTCTCCGAGACGTTGCGCTATGGGCACTATTCGGTGGCCGGCGAGTTCGTCTACGACCATCCGTTCCAGTGGGGCAGCAAACGCACCGGGCCCGACCTGCACCGCGTGGGCGGCAAATACAGCGACGAGTGGCATCGCATCCACCTCAACAACCCGCGCGACCTGGTGCCAGAGTCCAACATGCCAGCCTATACCTGGCTGGAAAAAAGCACCGTGGACGCCGCCGGCATGGCGCCGCGCATGAAAGCGCTGCGCATGGTGGGCGTGCCGTATACCGACGCCGAAATCGCCAAAGCCGCGCAGGACGTGCAGGACAAGACCAAGATGGACGCGCTGGTCGCCTACCTGCAAGGCATGGGCCGGGCTTTGAAATAGGGAGTTGCAGTCATGGACATCACCACCTTGCGCATCGTGGCCACGCTGGCCTGCTTCGCCACCTTTATCGCCATCGCGTGCTGGGCTTATGCCCGCGGCAACAAGGCGCGTTTCGACGAAGACGCCCGCATCCCTTTCGACCAGGAATAGAGGCCACATGCCATGAGCGATTTCACCGGCAACGTCTGGTCCCTCTATGTGGCCGGGCTCACCTTGTTGAGCATCCTGGCCTGTCTGGCGCTGTTATGGATTACAAGCGCGCAAGAAGGTCGCCGCGACGGCTGATAACACCACCGGCCACGTGTGGGACGAAGACCTGCGCGAGATGAACAACCCGATGCCGCGCTGGTGGATGTGGCTGTTTGTCATCACCATCGTGTTCGCGCTGGGGTACCTGGTGGCCTACCCCGGCCTGGGTGCCTATTCGGGCCAGCTAGGCTGGAGCACGCTGGGGGAATACCAGGCTGAAGTGGACAAATCCAACCAGCAGTTGGCGCCCCTGTATGCGAAGTTCACCGCCCAGACACCCGAAGCGCTGGCCCGCGACGCCAACGCCATGGCCGTCGGTGAACGCCTGTTCATGAACAACTGCGCGCAGTGCCACGGCTCGGACGCGCGCGGCAGCAAAGGGTTTCCCAACCTGACCGACGGCGACTGGCTGCATGGCGGCACGCCCGAAAAAATACTGGAGACCATCACCCAGGGCCGACACGGTGTGATGCCGCCGATGGCCGCCGCCGTGGGGACACCCGATGATGTCAAAAATGTCGCCAACTATGTGCTGAGCCTGTCCGGCAATCCGCACGACTCGACCCGCGCCCAGCTCGGCAAGCCGAAATTCGTGGTTTGCGCGGCCTGCCACGGCAGCAACGGCAAAGGCACCCAGGCGCTAGGCGCGCCCAACCTTACCGACGACATCTGGCTGCACGGCTGGGGTGAACAGGCCATCATCAATATGGTTAACAACGGCAAGATCAACGACATGCCGGCGCAAGGCGGCCGCCTGACCGCGGCGCAGATCCAGGTGCTCGCGGCGTATGTATGGGGCCTGTCGAACAAGGCGTCATCACGGCCCTGAGCGGAGAAACAACTTGGCGATCTCGGTACGCAAGACCATCCCAATCGTTCCCGTATCGCCGGACGACGCCGGCGGTTCGCTCTACGAAGCGCAGAAAAAGATCTACCCGCGCGCCACCGGTGGCCTGTTCGCGCGCTGGCGCTGGGTCTTCGTGGCGCTGACCCAAGTGGTGTTCTACGGCCTGCCGTGGCTGCAGTGGGGCCAGCGCCAGGCGGTGTTGTTCGACCTGGGCGCTCGGCGTTTTTATCTCTTCGGCTGGGTGTTGTACCCGCAGGACTTTATCTACCTGTCCGGCCTGCTGGTGATCAGCGCGTTATCGCTGTTTCTTTTCACCGCCGTGGCGGGCCGCCTGTGGTGCGGTTTTACCTGCCCACAGACCGTGTACACCGAAATCTTTTTGTGGATAGAACGCAAGGTGGAAGGCGAACGCACGGCGCGTATGCGGTTGGACGGCGAACCGATGACGCTGGAAAAACTGGTCAAGAAATGGTTCAAGCACCTGCTATGGATCGGCCTTGCGATGTGGACCGGTTTTAGCTTTGTGGGTTACTTCACGCCCATCCATGAACTGGGTCTGGAGTTCCTGCAAACCAACATGGGGTCGTGGGAAGTGTTCTGGGTTTTCTTTTACGCGGGCGCCACTTATGGCAACGCGGGCTTCCTGCGCGAGCAGGTGTGCAAATACATGTGTCCCTATGCGCGTTTCCAGAGCGCCATGTTCGACCGCGACACTTTGATCGTGAGCTATGACAGCGCCCGGGGCGAGCCGCGTGGCGCGCGATCGCGCAGCGCCGACCTGTCCACGCTGGCGCTGGGGGCCTGTGTGGACTGCACCTTGTGCGTGCAGGTCTGCCCCACCGGCATCGACATACGCGAAGGCCTGCAATACGAATGTATCGGTTGCGCCGCGTGTGTGGACGTATGCGATGGCGTGATGGACAAGATGCATTACCCGCGCGGCTTGATCCGCTTCACCACGCAAAACGCGCTGGGCGGCCAATGGAGCAAGGCGCGCATGTGGCGCCGTGTGTTCCGGCCGCGCGTGCTGGTGTATGGCACGTTGTTGCTGGCGCTGTGTATCGGCCTGGCCGGCAGCCTGATGGTGCGTACACCGCTCAAGGTGGACGTGGTGCGCGACCGCGGCGCCTTGTCGCGCATCGTGGCCGGCGGAAGGCTCGAGAACGTCTACCGGCTGCAGATCATGAACGCCACCGAGCAAGCACAGCGGTATCGCATCGCGGCCGGCGGGCTGGACGGCCTGGTGCTGGCATCGGAGAACGAGGTCGACGTGGGCCCCACCGAGTCGCGCTGGGTGGCGGTGCGGCTGCAGATCCCGTATGGCTCCGCGGCACCCGGCTCGCATCCGATCCAGTTCAGCATCGGCGACACGGCGGGCGCCGCGCAGGTAAGCGAGAAGTCGGTTTTTCTGGTCCCGCGTTAGGAGAAACATAGATGAATATCCACAACATCACCGGCGGTAGCGAAGCTTGCGCCACGTCACCAGCGAAGGCCGCCCCGTGGTGGCGCTATGGGCTGGTCTGGATGGTGATTGCCGGCCCGGCCGCTGTAGTGGTGGCCAGCATCGTCACTGTTTTTATCGCGCTGAGCCACCCCGAAGTGGTGATCGCCGACGACTACTACCGCCGCGGCCTGAACATCAACAAAACGCTGGAAGCCGAACAGCGCAGCAAGGCACTGATGCCGGCGATGCAGGGCCGCAACCACGCGGCCACGCCAGCGCCGGGCACGCGATAAGCGCGTGGCAACCGTGCATTACCAGGAAACAAAACAAATGCCGCTGCACCGACAACTTTTGCAGATCGCCTGGCCGGCGTTCATGGCGGCCTGCGCCATGGAAGTGCTGGTGTTCGCGTTGGTGGATCCGCAGGACCTGTATTGGTCCGGGCAGGCACTGGCGCTGTCGCGGCAAGCCGTTTACACGGCCGGGTTCTTTGCTTTCTGGGCCATCAGTGCGGCGGCTTGCGCCATGGCGGCGATGTTGGGGCAGCGCGTAGAGTAAGAACCTATCCGTGAATAAGGCGGCTCTGCGAATTGACGATGCGGCGCAGCGCATCGGTGTCCAGGATACGCACGTGGCGTTGTTTGACCTCCGCCACGCCTTCTTCGACGAACCTGCTGAAAGTGCGGCTCACGGTCTCCAGCTTGAGGCCGAGGTAGCTGCCGATCTCTTCGCGGGTCATGCGCAACACCAATTCGGAGCGCGAGAAACCGCGCGCATTCAGGCGCTGCACCAGGTTCAGCAAAAACGCCGCCAGCCGCTCTTCCGCGCGCATGCTGCCCAGCAGCAACATCACCCCGTGTTCGCGCACGATCTCGCGGCTCATGATCTTGTGCACGTGGCGTTGCAACGCCGTCACCTCGCGTGACAGTTCCTCGATGCGGTCGAACGGCATCACGCACACCTCGGCGTCTTCGATGCGCTGCAACTCTTGCTCGTTCAGGCCCACGGGCATACACAACTCGCGCAGGTTGCAGTTGGAACAGGCGACTTTGATAACGTGGGCGTTCATGCGGTGTACGGAGATCACCGGCGGGGAGACCGGCGTGATGTCCCGGTCGGCGGAAGTGGCTGAGTCGAACATCGTAAAGCCGCTTTCGTGATGCAGGTCAATTGTCGGCGCGAGCGCGGGACATTCGTTTGATGCAGATCAAGGAAGCGGCTGCGCGATGCGCGCACAGTGCATCCGACCGAGACCTCTACCGATGCCGCCGACTCTTCCCCTGCTTTGCGCCCACCTGCTACAGCGCTTCGATATTTCCGGGCCGCGTTACACCTCGTACCCGACGGCCGACCGTTTCGTCGATGCCTTTGCCGCGTCTGAATATGAACGGGTGCTGGCGCAGCGCCGCTGCGGCCCGGCCGCGCTGGCACTGCCGTTGTCTTTGTACGTGCACATCCCGTTCTGCGAGTCACTGTGCTACTACTGCGCCTGCAACAAGATCGTCACCAAACACCACGACCGGGCGGCGAGTTATCTGCGGTACCTGGGCCGGGAGGTCGACTTGCTGACCCTGCAACTCGGGCCTGGCCAGCCGGTTACGCAACTACACCTGGGCGGCGGCACACCCACCTTTTTATCGGACGACGAATTACGCGGGTTGATGGCCATGCTGCGGCGCGCTTTCGCGCTGGCGCCGGGCGGCGAATATTCGATCGAGGTGGACCCGCGCACCGTGGACGGCACGCGGCTGGCGGTGTTGGCCGAACTGGGTTTCAATCGCCTGAGTTTCGGGGTGCAGGACTTCGATACCCAGGTGCAAAAATCCGTACACCGGGTACAACCCGCGGAGCAGGTGTTTGCGCTGATGGAGCAGGCGCGCAGCATCGGCTTCGACTCCATCAACGTCGATTTGATCTACGGCCTGCCGCGCCAGACGCCCGAATCTTTCGCCCGTACGCTGGCACAGGTGCAGCAGTTGCGGCCCGACCGCATCGCGCTGTATGCCTACGCGCACCTGCCCGAGCGCTTCAAACCGCAGCGGCGCATCGTGTCGGCCGATCTACCCGGTGGCGCCAGCAAGATCGCAATGCTGCAGCAGTCGCTTACAGCGTTCATCAGCGCGGGTTATGTATATGTGGGCATGGACCACTTCGCGCTGCCGGGCGACGCATTGGCGGTGGCCAAGCGCCAGGGCCGGCTGCACCGCAACTTCCAGGGTTACAGCACACAGCCCGACTGCGATCTGATCGGCTTGGGCGTCTCGGCCATCGGCCGTATAGGCGCCAGTTACAGCCAGAACGCCAAGACCATGGAAGACTATTGCGATCACCTTGACCAGGGACGCCTGCCCGTGGTGCGCGGCCTGGCGCTGGGCCGCGACGATCTGGTGCGCCGCGCCGTGATCATGGCGCTGATGTGCCAGGGCGAGGTATCGTTCGAACCGATCGAGCTGGCCTGGCTGCTGGACTTTCGCAGCTACTTCGCGGCCGAGATGGAACAGCTGCGCGATCTGGCCGAACAAGGCCTGGTGGCGCTGGACGGCAGCGGTATCCAGGTCACGGCCAGCGGCTGGTTCTTCGTGCGGGCCGTTGCGATGGTGTTCGACCGCTACCTGCAGGCCGACCGCAACCGCGCCAGGTTCTCGCGCATCATCTAATCGGCAGCGACGACGCCATGTCCACCTCGCTGGCGGCCACGGCCTTGCTGATGGGACTGGCAGGCGGCCCGCACTGCGCGGCCATGTGCGGCGCCGCGTGCGCCGGCGTTACGCGGTTGGGCGCGCAGTCCGGCAAGCGCGCCCTGTGGCGCTCGATGGGGGCCTTCCAGGCGGGGCGGCTGACCGGGTATGCAGGGGCCGGCGCGGCGGCGGCGTTCGCGGTACGGAACTTCGCGGCGCTTGCCGATCACACAGCCGCGTTGCGCCCGTTATGGACCTTTTTCCACCTGGCAGTACTGACCTGGGGCCTGATGATGCTGGCGCAGGCCCGCCAGCCCCAGTGGGTCAGCGCCGCGGGCCGCGCGGCCTGGGCGCGTATCCGGCCGTTTGCGGGCGCGCGTGGCGGCGTGTTCGCGACCGGTGCCATGTGGGCCTTCATGCCGTGCGGATTGCTGTATTCGGCGTTGCTGGTGGCGTCTCTCAGCGGCGGGCCATTGGAAGGCGCCGCGTCGATGGCCCTGTTCGCGCTGGGCGGCGCCGCGGCACTGACGCTGGCCCCGCGGCTGTTCGACCGGCTGCGCGAGGGCTGGGGTACCCGCGCCGCGGGTGGGATGCTGGCGCTGGTGGCAGCAGCGGCGTTGTGGGCGGATACGGCGCATCGGATTGCGCAGTGGTGCCAGTCCTTGTAGGAATCCGTCCTGCTGCGCGGGACCGGCCAGCAAGGGAAGATGGCTTCCATCTGCACAACGAGCCCG
>JANYBQ010000635.1 GCA_025360705.1 Betaproteobacteria bacterium
CAGGACCACGCTCATACGCGGGCATTACGCACCATTGCCTAATCGGTCTTCAACGGCGCCGGCTACACTTTGCCTGAAAGCAGGCACCCAATGTTTCTTCGGCGCGATTTGCGGCAGTGAGCCGATTACTACGCTCATACCCAGTACCGTGCGCATCTCTGGAGTGTCCCGCCCCTTCAGTGCTTCCTGCATCAATGCAGTGGCCTTGGCATTGCGGCCCATAGACATGTAGGCGGAGGCCAATAACGTCATGGCCTGTGCATCGGCGGGCTGCCCCTTGAGGTAGCCTTCCAGCACGTCAATGGCAGCCTGAACATTGGGCTCGGCCAACAAGATCTGGGCAAGCAGTTTGGACGCCGGGCTATTGCCTTGGATTTTTTGAAAAGCCACTAGATATTGCTTGGCCTTTTCGCGTTGTCCCAGCCCGAAATGGGACAAACCATTGAGCATCAGCAATTGCGGACGGTAGCGGATGAAGTCCATCGGTACCGGATCGATCAAGTTCGTGACTTCTTTGAGCGCCGCATTGGCTGCGGGGAAGTCTTTGTTGCGCTCCGCCAGTAAGGCGCGCAGGTATGCCGCGCGAGGCTCCTGCGGTGCCTGACTCAGCAATGTGTCCAGGTCTTTGGATGCCTCTGCGGCCTTGCCCAAATCTATATAGATTCCCGTACGGGCGATCCGCGCTTCGATATGGCTTGCATCAGTCGAAAGCGCCTGGTCATATGCAGCAAGCGCCCCACCAAGCTGTCCCATAACATGCAAGATTGAACCCTTTTGGTACCAAGCCTCTGCCGAACCGGGCGCTAGAGCCAAACCACGTTCGACTGCCGCGATGGCTTCGGTGAATTGCCGCGACCGAATACGTATCGGTACCTCGGCCAACGAGACCTCCGGTGATTTGGGATCGATCACGCGTGCATCATCGATTGCTTTCAATGCGCCGCGCACGTCACCCAGATCGGACGAAGCAGACGCGCGCAATAGCAACAATTGCAACTGCACTCCCGGAGGCAAGCCCGGTAAGAGTAGTTGTTGCTGCTCGAAGATAAGTTTGTGTTTGCCTTGCGCCAGATAGGACTGGGCCAGCGGAATGACGACCTCGGCCCTGTTAACACCGAGGCGCAATGCCTCCAGCAAAGCGACCTCGGAAGCAACTACCTCACCATTTCGCAGCAAGGCCTTACCCAGCAGCACCTGCACCGGCAACATCGTAGGATCGATCTGCAGCGCGTTTTTGAGCTGGATGATGGCGCCATCCAGGTCCCTTTTCTCGTAACGCACCAGCGCGTCCTCGAAAAACTTGGAAGCCTTGGGATCGGCGGCATGCGACCACGCGGCGCTGCCGATCAGTGCCATTGCCACGGTCACCCGTAGTGTCCGACGGGCGGTGGCAATCGAAACACGGGTGTGGCGCATAAGAGGGCCTGACGGCGCTGTGAGTAAAAGGGCCTTGTTATGTTAGCGCACACCTATGGCATTCGCGAGGCAATACTTCACGTGACTGCGGCTGCGGGACCTATCCAACGATAAAATCGAAGTCCTCCCAATCCCTGGCCTGCGGCGAACTACGGAGCCAAGCTCTCACATGACAACTCCCCAAACAATGGCCAACGCAATACGCGCGCTGGCAATGGATTCCGTGCAACAGGCCAACTCGGGACACCCCGGTGCGCCGATGGGCATGGCCGATATGGCGGTTGCGTTGTGGGGCCCGCCCACGGGTGGCGGCCTGCCAGCGGGTTATCTCAAACACAACCCGGCCAACCCGCACTGGTTTGATCGCGACCGTTTCGTACTGTCCAATGGACACGCGTCGTTGCTGCTGTATTCGGTGCTGCATTTGACGGGTTACGACTTGCCGCTGGAAGAGTTCAAACACTTTCGTCAGCTGCACAGCAAAACTCCTGGACATCCCGAGTTAGGTGTGACGCCGGGCGTGGAAACAACCACCGGCCCCTTGGGACAAGGCTTTGCCAATTCGGTCGGTATGGCATTGTCGGAAAAATTACTGGCCAGCGAATTCAATAGGGACGGCTTCGATGTGGTCAACCACCACACCTACGTTTTCATGGGTGACGGTTGCATGATGGAAGGCATCAGCCACGAAGCCGCCGGGTTGGCCGGGGCCTGGAAGCTCAACAAGCTGATCGCCCTGTACGACGACAATGGCATTTCGATCGATGGTCAGGTCGCGCCCTGGTTTATCGACAACACGGCGCTGCGTTTTGTGGCCTACGGATGGAATGTGATCGGCCCGATCGACGGGCACGATGCGGCCGTGGTATCCAAGGCCATTGCCGAGGCGCGCAACTCGACCGAGCGCCCGACGCTGATCATGTGCAAGACACGTATCGGCGAAGGCAGTCCCAACCGCAGCAATACCGCCAAGGCGCACGGCGAACCGCTGGGCGTTGAGGAAGTCAAGCTCACGCGCGAGGCGCTGGGCTGGAATTACCCGCCTTTTGTAATTCCGCAAGACGTTTATGACGCGTGGGATAGCAGAGCGTCGGGCGCTGCTGCGGAAAAAGCGTGGAACGCGGTGTTTGCGGCCTATCAGGCGGCCCAACCGGAGCTGGCCAAAGAATTGACCCGGCGCATGCAGGGTCAACTGCCGCGCAGTTTTTCGCAGGTAACGGTGGACACCGTGATTGCCGCGCACACCAAAGCGGAAACCGTGGCTTCGCGCAAGGCCTCGCAATTGGCGCTCGAAGCATTTACGGCCGCCTTGCCGGAAATGCTGGGCGGCTCCGCCGACTTGACAGGCTCCAACCTCACCAATACCAAAAGCACCCCCAGCCTGCGGTTTGGTATTGCCGGCGACGTGGTGCAAAGCCCCGGCGCCAGCGGCGTCAGCATCGGTGGGCGACACATCAACTACGGTGTACGCGAGTTCGGTATGGCGGCCATCATGAACGGCGTTGCATTGCATGGTGGCCACATTCCCTACGGCGGCACGTTCCTGACATTCAGCGACTACAGCCGCAATGCAATTCGCATGGCGGCGCTCATGAAGATCCGCGTTATCCATGTGTTCACGCACGACAGCATCGGTCTGGGCGAGGATGGCCCAACGCACCAGTCGATCGAGCACGCAGCGTCCCTGCGCCTGATTCCTAACCTGGATGTCTGGCGTCCCGGTGACACAGCCGAAACTGCGGTCGCATGGGCCGTGGCCCTGCAAAACAAAACCCGGCCGACGGCTTTGTTACTCAGTCGCCAAAACATCAGCTACGCCCCCAAAGGCAACTCCGATGTTGCCCCCGAGGCATGCGGACTGGATGCCATCAGCAAAGGCGCCTACATCGTGGCGGAACCCGGCGAAGTCGGATTGCGCAGGCGCGCCCAGGCCGTCATCATCGCCACCGGCTCCGAGGTGCAGTTGGCCTTGAAAGCGCAGGAACTGCTGGCCGCCCGAAAGATTGCGGTGCGCGTTGTGTCCATGCCCAGCAACACAACTTTCGACCGTCAATCCACGGCTTATAAAAGTGCCGTGTTGCCGGCCGGCGTGCCGCGTATCGCGGTGGAAATGGGTGTGTCCGCCGGCTGGTGGAAATACCAATGCGCCGCAGTGGTGGGCATCGACACCTACGGCGAATCGGCTCCCGCCCCGGTGCTGTTCAACTACTTCGGCTTCATGCCCGAAAACGTGGCCGATACCGTGCAGGCGGTGCTGCGCAAACGGTGAATCGCGACTGACCGCATTTCAATTTTCAACCATTGGAGAATCGAGCAAATGACTATCAAGATCGGCATCAACGGCTTTGGGCGTATCGGGCGCATGGTGTTTCGCGCGGCGGTGCAGAACTTCAAGGACATCGAAGTGGTGGGCATCAACGACTTGCTGGAACCGGACTATCTGGCCTATATGTTGCAGTTCGATTCGGTGCATGGCCGCTTCAAGGGTGACATCGCCGTGGACGGCAACACGCTGGTGGTGAATGGCAAGAAGATTCGCCTCACGGCGGTCAAGGACCCGGCAGAACTCAAATGGAACGAGGTCGGCGCGGATGTGGTGATCGAGGCGACCGGCCTTTTTCTCACCAAGGAAACCGCGCAAAAACATATCGTTGCCGGCGCCCGAAAAGTCATCATGTCCGCACCCAGCAAGGACGACACGCCGATGTTTGTGTATGGCGTCAATGACAAGACTTATGCGGGCCAGGCCATCATCTCGAATGCGTCCTGCACCACCAATTGCCTGGCTCCGGTGGCCAAGGTGCTGCACGACAACTGGGGTATCAAACGTGGCTTGATGACGACGGTGCACGCTACGACCGCTACGCAGAAAACCGTCGATAGTCCCTCCAACAAAGACTGGCGTGGAGGCCGTGGCATCCTGGAAAACATAATTCCGTCTTCCACCGGCGCGGCCAAGGCCGTGGGCGTGGTTATTCCCGAACTCAACAAGAAGCTGACCGGCATGTCGTTCCGGGTTCCGACATCGGACGTATCGGTGGTCGACCTCACCGTCGAGCTGATCAAGGAAGCGACCTATGCCGAGATTTGCGCCGCCATGAAGACCGCATCGCTCGGCGCGATGAAGGGTGTGATGGGTTACACCGAGGACAAAGTCGTCTCGACCGACTTCCGCGGTGAAAGCTGCACTTCGGTATTCGATGCCGACGCGGGCATGGCGCTCGACAGCACCTTCGTCAAAGTGGTGTCCTGGTACGACAACGAATGGGGTTACTCAAGCAAGGTGCTGGAGATGGCGCGCGTGATCGTCGGCTAGACCGGTCGTGCAGAACAGCCCGGTACGCGGCATCGTCTGTCTGTGCCTGGGCGTATTTGTTTTTTCGTTGCAGGACGCGGTGATCAAGCAGGTCAGCGGCGCTTATCCGTTGACCCAGGTGGTGTCGATCCGCTCCGTGGTGGCGATCCCGATCCTGCTCACGCTGGTGCAAATCGAAGTTGGCTGGCGCGCCATTTTCTCGCCCGACTTCTGGCCCCTGACCGCGCGTGCGGCGATCATGTTCGTGTCTTACACCGCCTACTACATGGCGTTCCCGGCGCTGCCGCTGGCCGACGCCGTAGCCCTGTATTTCACCGTGCCCCTGTTCGTGACCGCGCTCGCCGGGCCATTTCTCGGTGAGCGGTCAAGCCGGCGGGTGTGGACCGCGGTAGGGGTCGGCTTCCTGGGCGTCATGGTGATGTTGCAGCCCGGTAGCGGCCTGTTCGAGCCAGCCGCCCTTCTGTCGCTGCTGGCCGCTGCCATGTACGCGACGTCCATGCTGATGGCGCGCAGGCTCGGTACGGCCCAAGCTGCATCGGTCATGGCGTTTTATCAAAACTGGGTATTCCTGGCAGGTGCGGGGCTGACCGCCGTGTGCCTGCATCTATTGGGCATCGAACGAGCGGAGCATCCGAGCCTGTCGTTCCTGGTGCGCTCCTGGGTCTGGCCCACGCTACCCGATGGTTTGCTGATTGCATCGTGTGGAGTTATTGCAGCCACCGGCATGATGTTTCTGACCACCGCCTACCGGATTGCCCGCGCCAACCTGGTGACATCGTTCGAATACTCGGGCATTCTGTGGGCGCCGATGTGGGGCTTTCTGTTTTTTGGCGAGATCCCGCGTGTGACCACGGTGGCAGGCGGGTTGCTGATCGTGGGCGCCGGCCTGGTCGCTTTGCGCGTCGCGAAAAATTAGAACTTGTCAGGAGACCCTTGTGCAAAACTTCAGGAACGTCACGGTGAGCGGGGGTTGTGTAACCCTGGATCGGCCCGACGCGCAGCCTTGGACCATCGCCAATTATTGGTTGCGTGACAACTGCCGCTGCCCTATATGCCGCCACCCTGGCAATGGGCAAAAACTGTACGAAATCGCGGGCCTGCCGCAAGACCTTGCAGTGCGTGAGGCGGTGGTGGCGAATGACTCAACGCTGCACGTTGTCTGGTCGGACGGCCACCAGTCAGCCTATGCATTGGACTGGCTTGCGCAACATGATCTCTCACCCGCTACACGACAGGTCCGCGCAAGTCGGGTGAAGTTGTGGCGCCGGGAAATCAGTGCGGACATGCCAAACGCGGACTGGCCGTCTCTGCAAGCCGATCCAGTGCTGGAATTGGCCTGGCTGGAGCGTTATGCAGAGTTGGGATTTGGTGTTCTCAACAACGTGGCACGGGAGCCCGGCATGGTGGCCCAGGTGGGTGACCGCCTGGGTTTTGTGCGCGTGACTAACTATGGTCGCCTGTTCGACGTCATGTCGGTCCCCAACCCAACCAACCTGGCTTACACGGCTGCGGGCTTGGGTGTGCATTCGGATAACCCCTATAGGAATCCCTCGCCAGGTGTGCAGTTGCTGCATTGCCTGGAGTCCGATGCCCCGGGCGGTGACACATTGCTGGTGGACGGGTTCAGCGCGGCCGAGATGTTGCGCGCTGAAGATCCCGCAGCTTTCAATCTGTTGACCAGGCTACCCATGACGTTTCGTTACGCCGACGCCAACACCGATCTGGTGGCGCGCCAGACGCTGATTTCCACTGACATGGACGGTGCCGTGCGCGCCGTGCATTTCAACAACCGCTCGGCCGACTGGCTCGATGCGCCGGCAGAACTTGCGGCCAACTGGTACAAGGCGTACGTAAAGTTCGCGCATATCCTGAAGCGGCCTGAACTGGAGTTGATTTTCCGGCTCGACCCGGGCGACTGCGTGGTGATGCAGAACGACCGCACCCTGCATGGCCGCACCGCCTTCAACCCGAATTTGGGCCGGCGTCATTTACAGGGTTGCTACATCGATGGCGACGCCATGGACAGCCGCCGGCGGGTGCTGCGCGGTCCCCTGTGATGGAGCATGAAGGCAATGAATTCGATGGATCAAATTCACGCGGCTTTTGCCAGACGCGGTCACCAGACTTATGGCGAAGGCGTAACTTTGGCGGACCACTCCATCCAATGCGCGGCATTTGCCGAGCGCGACGGCGCCCGGCCTGCATTGATCACTGCCGCATTGCTGCACGACATCGGCCATATGCTGCACGACCTGCCCGAAGACGTGGCCGACAGCGGTATCGATACCCAGCACGAGTCGCTGGGATCGGTCTGGTTGTCGCAATACTTCGGCGCTGAGGTGACAGAGCCGGTACGGTTGCACGTGGCCGCCAAGCGCTACCTGGCAGCTACCGAACCGGGCTACTTCGACAAGTTGTCCGATGCCTCCCAACTCTCGCTCAATCTTCAGGGCGGCCCGATGTCAGATGCGCAGGCGCGGGCATTCGAGGCCGAACTGTTTTTTGCCGATGCCGTGCGGCTGCGGCGTTGGGACGAAGAAGGCAAGATCACTGATTACCAGGGGCCGGACGCCGCGTATTTCGATGCCATCGTGTTGTCCTGCCGGAAGCCGGAATGAACAAACACGCCATTCCCAGAATTGACATCAGCGCCTTGTTTGGCGGCGACGACCGCGCGCGGGTGCAGGTCGATCTTGATATTCAAGCGGCAGCACACAACGCGGGGATGATGCTTATCGCGGGACTGCCTGGGTGGGCCAGTCTGGATCGTTCCCGGCGACGCCTGCTGCTTCAATTGTTTTCGCTGCCCGAGCAGGAAATCCGCAAGCTCTGGCGCTGGAATTTCGACCCCACGCGACCGAATGTCTATCGCGGCTGGTTTCCACTGCAGGACGGCCTCGCGAGTTACAAAGAGGGCATGGACATGGGGCCTGACCTGGCCCATGGCGCGGCAGTCGTGGACGGAAGCGATCCGCTGCGGGAAGCTACGCCATTGCCATCGGAAGATGTGCTTCCGGGCTGGAGAGCCGCCGCGAGCGGTTATTACCTGGCCATGGCGCGTTTGTCGTTTTCATTGATGCGCTCGATTGCGCGTGGGCTAGGACTTGCCGAAAACACATTCGACGCTGCTTTTGAAGGCGGCATATCGACGCTGCGCCTGCTGCATTACCCGGTGCGGTCCGCAGCTTCATTCGAAGGCGCGGCTCCATCTGAAATATGGGCTACCTATGGTGACGAGCAGCGTTATGTGCTGGCGCGCGCACATGCGGATACGGGCTTCATGACGCTATTGGCGCAGGACGGCGTCAGCGGTCTGCAGGCCCAACATCTGGATGGCAACTGGATCGATGTGCCCCCTGAGGAAGGAACATTGGCCGTCAATTTTGGCAAGGTGCTGGAACGATGGACCGGCGCGCGCATTCGAGCCACGATGCACCGTGTTCTGGGCTCGGGGCAGGAACGTTACTCGATTCCGTTTTTCCATGAAGCGCGCGTAGACGCCGTTATCGCGCCCCTATCGTTGCCTGGCGCACAGCCGTTCGAGCCATTTCTTTTCGGTGACCATTTGTGGGAGGCCACCACGAAGTTCGCGGAGCAACGCGGCATTGTCCATCTGCGCACGCCGCGCGGAAAACCGGTAGCTGCCTGAGCTTCAGTGCAATAGAGTGTCCGCACTGACGTAGTCGTACCCGAGCGCTTGCGCCACCGCTTCATAGGTCACACGGCCTTGCGCCACATTGAGCCCGTTTTTCAAATGCGCGTTGTCTTTCAGCGCCTGTTTCCAGCCCTTGTCGGCGAGGGCCAGCGCATGTGTGATGGTCGCGTTGTTGAGCGCAAAGGTCGATGTACGCGCCACCGCGCCCGGCATGTTGGCCACGCAGTAATGCACCACGCCATCGACCACAAACGTAGGGTCGGCATGCGTGGTGGCGTGCGAGGTCTCGAAACATCCGCCCTGGTCGATCGCTACATCAACCACCACCGAGCCCTTTTTCATCCGGCCCACCATGGCACGTGTAACCAGCTTGGGCGCCGCTGCGCCGGGCACCAGAACGCCGCCAATGACCAGGTCGGCGTCCAGCACCGCGTCTTCCAGATTTTGAGCGGTGGAGTACAGCGTGCCGATGCGGTTGCCGAACACCAGGTCGAGCTGGCGCAGGCGATCCACGTTCTTGTCCAACACGGTGACACGTGCGCCCAGACCCACCGCCATTTGCAGGGCATGGGTGCCCACCACGCCGGCGCCCAACACGACCACATGGCCGGCCGGCACACCCGGGACACCGCCCAGCAGCAAACCCATGCCACCTTTGGATTTTTCCAGATGCGCGGCGCCCGCTTGAACCGCCATGCGCCCGGCCACTTCGCTCATTGGCGCCAGCAGCGGCAGGCCACCGCCCGCGCCAGTGATGGTCTCGTAGGCAATACAAATGGCACCGCTTTTGACCAGCGCCGCAGTCTGTTCAGGGTCCGGCGCCAGGTGCAGGTAGGTGTACAGAATCTGTCCTGGGCGCAGCATCGCGCATTCCTGGGGCTGCGGTTCTTTCACCTTGACGATCATGTCCGACCCGGCGAAAACACCGGCCGCATCGCCTGTCAGTGTGGCGCCTGCTGCCCGGTATTGGTCGTCGGTCAAACCGATAGACGCGCCGGCACCTTGCTGAACCAGCACTGTGTGTCCATGCGCGGTCAGCTCCCGCACGCTGCCCGGTGTAAGGCCAATCCGATATTCGTTGTTCTTGATTTCCTTTGGCAGTCCTACGCGCATGGATTTCCTTGGTAGCTTAAGAGCCGAAGCTGATGAATCCAGCGATCAGCGGTTCGACGGAAAACTGAACACCGCGCCTTCGCGCACACCGGCCGACGGCCAGCGCTGCGTGATGGTCTTGCGTTTGGTGTAGAAGCGCACGGCATCCGGCCCGTATGCCCCGAGGTCGCCGAACAACGAACGTTTCCAGCCACCGAACGAGTGGTAGGCCACCGGCACCGGCAGCGGTACGTTGACACCGACCATGCCGACCAGAATGTTGTCGCTGAAATAACGGGCGGCCTCACCGTCCCGCGTGAAGATGCAGGTGCCGTTGCCGTATTCGTGTTTATCGATCAGGTCCATTGCTTCCTGCAAGGTCTTGACACGTACGATCCCCAGCACCGGACCGAATATTTCTTCCTGGTAAATCTTCATGCCGGGTTTGACATTGTCAAAAAGGCACGGCGCCAGGAAGTAACCGTCTTCATGGCCTGGCACCTTCACCTCGCGCCCGTCGACCAGCAGCGTCGCGCCTTCGGACACGCCTTGTGCGATGTAGTCCTTGACTTTTTCATAGTGCGGCCTGGTCACGAGCGGCCCCATGTCGTTTCCGGCGTCATTGCCGGGGCCGACTTTCATCTTCGCGATTTCGGTTTTGAGCCCCGCGATCATCGCGTCTGCCGTGGCATCGCCCACTGCCACGATCAGTGGCACCGCCATGCAACGTTCGCCGCACGACCCATAAGCCGCGCCCATCATGGCGCTGACCGCATTCGGCACGTCGGCGTCGGGCATCACCACCGCATGGTTCTTGGCGCCGCCCAGGGCCTGCATGCGTTTGCCGCTGGCGCACCCGGTGGCGTATACGTACTCGGCAATCGGTGTCGATCCTACGAAACTGATGGCCTGAATACGTTTGTCTTTCAACAGGGCGTCCACGGCTTCCTTGTCGCCGTTCACCACGTTCAGCACGCCAGGCGGCAGGCCCGCTTCGAGCGCCAGCTGGGCCACCAGCAATGCACTCGATGGATCGCGTTCGGATGGTTTCAGGATGAAGGTATTGCCGCACACCACGGCCATCGGCCACATCCACAGCGGCACCATGACCGGGAAGTTGAATGGTGTGATGCCGGCGGTTACGCCCAGGGGCTGAAACTCGCTCCAGGAATCGATCGACGGCCCGGCGTTTTTGCTGTGCTCACCCTTGAGCAACTCGGGTGCGTAACTGGCGTATTCCACGTTTTCAATGCCACGCTGCAATTCGCCTTGAGCGTCGCCCACCACCTTGCCATGTTCGGCGGTCAGCAAGGCGCAAATGCGCTGGGAGTTTTCTTCAAGCAGTTGTTTCAGCTTGCCCATCACGCGCGCGCGTTTTAGCGGCGGCGTCGCGCGCCAGGCCGGATACGCCGCCTGTGCCGAGGCAATCGCCAGCTCTATCGTGGCGTGGTCGGCCAGCAGCAGGCGCTTTTCCGGTTTGCCGGTGGCGGGGTTGAACACGTCCTGCGAACGGCTGCCGCCGCCCACCAGTTTGCCGTCAATCAGGTGGCCGATGGTTGGCATGGTGGTGCTGGAACCGGTAGCGGTCTGGAGAAATGGATCGTTGTACATGGCGCGATTGGGGATAGGTTGGAGGTGCGTTCAAAAACGATCAGGCAGTCTCGCGCAAGGCGTCGCCCAATGCGTTGATCAGGCTGTCGATCTCCGATTTTTCAATGACGAATGGGGGCGCCAGCTGAATCGTGTCGCCCCCATAGCGCACGTAAAAACCCTTGTCGAGGCACTTCATTGCAATCTCGTAGGGCCGCCGTGCCGGCTCACCCGGCAATGCGTCGATGGTGAGCCCGGCAGCCAGCCCATAGTTGCGGATGTCCGTGACGTGCTTCACGCCTTTAAGGCCGTGGACCGCTTGTTCAAAATAGGGCGCCAGCGACTTTACGCGGTTGATCGTGTCTTCCTTGACCAGCACGTCCAGCGCGGCAATGCCGGCGGCGCAAGTCACCGGATGCGCCGAGTAGGTATAACCATGCGCGAATTCCAGCATGTAGTCGGGTCCGCCAGCGGCTATGAAGGTGTCGTAAATCTCTTTCGTTGCGACCACCGCGCCCAGCGGCTGGGCGCCGTTGGTTACCTGTTTGGCAATGTTCATGATGTCGGGTGTCACACCAAACGACTCAGCGCCCGTATAAGCCCCACAACGCCCAAAGCCGGTGATAACTTCGTCGAATATCAGCAGAATATTGTGGGCCGTGCAGATGTCGCGCAGGCGCTGGAGATAACCCACCGGAGGCACCACGACGCCGGCCGAACCCGAGAACGGCTCGACGATCACGGCCGCGATATTCGACGCGTCATGCAGGGCGATCAGCCGCAGCAACTCGTCGGCTAACTCAGCGCCCTTTTGCGGCATGCCGCGTGAAAACGCATTGCTGGCCAGTTGGGTATGTGGCAGATGGTCGGTCTCCAGCGTCTGGCCAAAGGCCTTGCGGTTGGCGACCATTCCTCCTACCGAGATGCCACCCACGTTAACACCGTGATACCCCTTTTCGCGCCCTATGAAACGCGTCTTGCCGGCCTGGCCCTTGGTACGCCAATACGCGCGGGCCATCTTCAGCGACGTGTCGGCGCATTCCGACCCCGAGCTGGTAAAGAACACATGGTCCAACCCGGCCGGCATCAGTTCCTTGATCTTGTTGGCGAGCTCGAAAGACAGCGGATGGCCGTATTGAAACGCCGGCGAGTAGTCCAGCGTCGCAATCTGCTTGCTGACCGCAGCCGTAATTTCCGGGCGCCCGTGGCCCAGGCCGCAACACCACAAACCGGACAGCCCGTCCAGAATCCGGCGTCCGTCCGCCATCGTGTAGTAGCAGCCCTGCGCGCTGACCATCATGCGCGGCGTGGCCTTGAATTGCCGGTTTGCAGTAAAGGGCATCCAGTGCGCTTCCATCCAGGCGGCGTCCATGGGCGGCGCGGCTGCGGGCTTGAGATGTTGGGTGTCGTTCAGGTTCATGGGGTGGCGCTCCAGAAAGTTGCTGAGGAAAGGCGCATTGTGGCCCGGTCTGTTACTCTTATAAATAGCTAATTATCAATATGTAGTTGCCAATCCATGCAAGTAAGCAAGCAGTCATCAGTGGGTCAGCTTGGCGACATGGATATGCGCCTGCTGCGCGTGTTTAAAACGGTGGTGGACTGCGGTGGCATGGCGGCGGCCGAGCTGGAACTAAACATCGGCACCTCCACCGTCAGCCGCCACGTCAAGGACCTGGAAACCCGCCTTGGCCTGACCTTGTGCCGACGCGGCCGCGCTGGATTTTCATTGACCGCCGAAGGGGAACGGATCTACGCCGAGACCTTGCGCCTGTTGGCCTCTACGGATGCGTTTCGTTCCAGCGTGGATGAAATTCACCGCCGCATGGGAGGCCAACTTAACGTGGCAGTGTTCGACAAGACGGCCAGCAATCCGGCCGCCCACATAGGCCAGGCGATTGCACTGTTTTGCGAACGCGCTCCAGATGTTTCGCTCAATTTGCACGTGGCGCCGATCAATGCTATAGAACGCGGCGTGATCGATGGCCAGTTCCAGGTCGGTGTGATTCCGGGACATCGCCGATCGGAAAGCCTGAGTTACGACGCGCTGTTCGACGAAACTATGTTGCTGTATTGCGGCGCGCGGCATCCGTTATTCGATCTGCGCGATGAGGGCCTGGGTTGGGAGAGTCTGGCGGCCCATCAGTTCGCCGGCCTGGGCTACCATTCACCCAATATGGAAATCAGCCAGCAAATGCGCCTGCCGCGCAGGGCCACGGCGTTTGACCAGGAGGCCATCGCCACGCTGATCCTGTCGGGCAAATTCCTCGGGTTCCTGCCCGACCATTACGCCGCTGATTTTGTGCGCCGGGGTGCCATGCGAGCGGTCAACCCCGCCACGTTCCGGTACGCCTGCAGCTTCCTGGGCATCCTGCGCCGTTCGCCCGAACCCTCACGCGCCACACGTGTGTTCCAGGCCTGCCTTGTCGCCGCGCATCAGGCGCCCGGCGCAGGGGCGTGATCCAAAAGCCCATCGTTGGCCGGGTCATGCCAACGCTGCCCGGACAACATGATTTCATGGTGTCCGCGGCCGGCCGGAATCATCGGGAAACAGTTCTCCTGCTGCTCCACCGCCACATCCAGCAGGAACGGGCCGGGCGAAGACAGGCAGGTATCCAGCGCCCGGTCCAGGTCGGCGGGGTCTGCCACCCGTTGCCCAGCCCAGCCGAAGGCTTTTGCAAGCGCGACGAAGTCCGGCAGCGCCTCGGTATAACTGTGGCTGTAACGGCCGCCGTGGTGTAGCTGTTGCCACTGTCGCACCATACCCATACAGGCGTTGTTGGACACCACCACCTTGACCGGACAGCGATGCTGCGCGGCAGTCGACAACTCCTGGATATTCATGAGGATGGACGCGTCACCACTGACACACACCACCAGCCTATCGGGATGCGCGATCTGCGCGCCGATAGCCGCCGGCAGTCCGTAACCCATGGTGCCGGCCCCGCCCGAGGTCAGCCATCGCCGCGGCTGCTCGAAGCGCAGGTATTGCGCGGCCCACATCTGGTGTTGCCCGACGTCGGTCGAGACGATGGCGTCGCCGTCCGACAAATGCGCCGCCAGCGTGGCCATCAGGTGTTGCGGAACAATCGCCCCGGTCTTGTGTGTGTAAGCCATGCAGTCCAACGCGCGCCAGCCCGAGATGCGTGTCCACCAGGCACCGGTGCCCGCCGGACGCAGCGCGACCTTGTCCAGCTGCGCCAGCAGCGCAGCCAGCACGCCGGCGCAGTCGCCCACCAGCGGCACATGCGCCTTGACCACTTTGTCGATCGAGGTCGGGTCCACGTCGATATGGATCACCCGCGCGCCGGGACAGAAGTCCGCCAGCCGCCCGGTCACGCGGTCGTCGAAGCGTGCACCCACA
>JANYBQ010000638.1 GCA_025360705.1 Betaproteobacteria bacterium
CCTCCGCGGGCTCCCGGTGTAGAGGATGGTCGACTCCGCATTCGCCTCACCAGCCCTCGATACGACCCACTCTTGGGGCATGTGGACATGGCCGAGAAACACCAGATCCGCGTCGCAGAGAGCGAGATCCTCGATGCCGACCTCCATCCCTTTGCCCACGAGAGGCTGACCGGATCCGACCCGCGAGCCGGTCACCTGCGCGTGCGCCATTTCCCACGGCATCAGCGCGCCAGCACCGGCGCCCAGCGCGCCCAGCATGAGCCGGCGCCGCACGGCGTCGTGGGAGCCAATACGGGGACCCTCTCCAGGAAAAAGATCGGAGCTATCCAGAGTGTGGGTCATGGCGGGAATCTTTCAAAAAATGGGTGAAAAGGAAAGCAACCGGAAGGCCGGGTCGAGGTTTTGTTTGCAATTTTCAACTGACAGAATATAATATACTGTATTCTTTTAAGCGATGCAAGCAGCATCCATCCAAAAAACCAAGACTATGACCACGGCACGCAAGACCCGCTCCGTCACCCCGCTGTCGCGCCATGGAAGCCTGGGCGAGCGCATCTATATCGAATTGCGCCAGCGTTTGCAGCATGCTCCGCTGGGACCGGAAGACCGCCTGCTCGACCTCGAAGTGGCGGCGTCTTATGGAACCTCGCGTATGCCGGCGCGCGACGCGCTGCTGCGGCTGGCCAACGAGGGTTATCTGGTCGGTACGACACGCGGTTTCGTGGCGCCGACCTTGAGCCTGGACGACGTGCGCGAGATTTTTGAGGTGCGCCGCATGCTCGAGCCGGCGGCAATCGCCAGTGTGGCGAAACGGATCGATGCAGTCGCGGTCGGCCAACTGACCGCCGCGCTACGGCGCGCGCGCCAGGCGGCACTGAACAACGATGGCGAGGAGATGACACTGGCGAACCGGGCCTTCCGCGATGCCTGGCTCAGCCGCGTTAAAAACAAACGCCTGACGGCCACGATCGCGCGTTTTGTCGACCACGTTCAGACGGTACGCATCAACACGCTGGGCAGCGCCGAGACCCGCCAGATCGTGGTGGACGGGCTGGAAGGCATGTACGAGGCGCTGGTGAACCGCAACGGCGTACAGGCGCGCCAGCGCATGGTGGATTTCATGACATCCGCCGAGCGCGCATATTTTTCGTTTCGCAAGGCCGAAATCGACAACTCGAAACCGGCACCGGTTTTGCGCGCGCAAACCACTACCTGAAAAGGTCCGCAATGAGCTCACTGCATCCCCTCAAGGGTCCGAACCAGTTCAAGCTTGGCGTGTTCTCGGCCAACGCCGATGGTGGCCTGGCCATCACCGATGTGGACGAACGCTGGCGCGCGCGCTGGGACGACAACCTGGCGGCAGTCGGTATCGCCGACCGGGCCGGGCTGGAGTTTTTCCTGCCGATCGCGCGTTGGCGCGGCTTTGGCGGCAAGAACCATGTGCGCGAATGGTCGTTTGAGACTTTTACCTGGGCCGCCGGCCTGGCCGCCGTGACCCAACACATCGGGCTGTTCATGACCGTGCATGTGCCCATCGTGCATCCGGTCTATGCGGCCAAGGCGCTGGCCACCGTGGACCATATCAGCAATGGCCGCGCCGGCCTGAATATCGTGTGCGGCTGGAACCCGCAGGAGTTCGCCATGTTCGGCGCCAAGCTTACCGAGAACGCATACGACCAGGCAGCTGAATGGGTGGAAGTGATAGAGCGCTGTTATGGCGCCAACCAGCCGTTCGACTACGAAGGCAAATACTATTCGCTCAAGAGCGTCGTGAGTCGCCCGGCCAGCATCCAGGTGCCGCGCCCGCTGACCATGAACGCCGCGTTTGGCGCGCCGGGTCGCGACTTCGCGGCGAAGAACTGCGACTTTTTGTTCTCGACCTTCTCCAATATCGAAGACGGGCGCAAACACGTGGCCGACATCCGCGCGCGCTCCAAGCTGCAGGGGCGCGAGGTAGGCATTTACACCGTGTGCCACGTGGTGGCGCGCGAGACCCAGAAGGAAGCGGACGACTACTACGAACGTTATGCGGTAACCCAGGCCGACCATGCGGCGGTGGACAACCACATGTCGCAGAAGAAGGAGTTCTCCAATTCGCACAGCAAGGATGACTACGACCTTTACCGCAAGCGGTTCGCGGGCGGTGCCGGCAGTTATCCGCTGGTCGGCACGCCCGAAAAAATCGTCGAAGACCTGGTCAAGATATCGAATGAAGGATATGCCGGCGCCGCGCTGAGCTTTGTGAACTACACCTATGAATTGCCGTTCTTCTGCGACCGGGTGTTGCCGCTGATGAAACAGGCCGGCCTGCGGGTTGTCTGACCGGGGTCCTTCGATGCCCGGCTCCACTCCGGCCACCGGCCGCAAAACTTCAGGCAGCCCGCGATTCAAGCAGGGCATGCGCGCGCTGACCAGCGGCGTCACCGTAATAGGCGCTTATGGACCGCAGGGCGCGCCGCTGGCCATGACGGCCACGGCGGTGACATCGCTCACGGCCGATCCCCCATCCCTGCTGGTGTGCGTCAACCGCCGCGCTTCAATAGCTCCGGCCCTGGTGTTGCACGCCCGCTTTTCCGTCAATGTGCTGGCCGGCGATCAGATCGATATCGCCAAGGCTTTTGGTGGACAGCTGGATGTACGCGGCACCGGGCGTTTTATCTACGGCAACTGGCGCCGCGTGGACGATACCGAAGTGCCGTTGCTGACCGGCTCACGCGTCTCGTTCGAATGCGAGGTGTCGCATGTGCACGAATGGGCGACCCACCACATCGTCATAGGTTCGGTGCTGGATGTGCATTTTTCGCATAGCGCCAGCCAGTCGCTGGTCTACACCGACGGCAAATACCACGCGGTGGGCTGAGAGCGTCAGCTCTACCGCCGCGATTCAAACCCCGAAAGACTTCATGTTCGATCCTGAACACCCTACTCTCCAGACCCGGATTGCGTCCGGCGAATGCCTCGCGGTCGCATGGCTGTCGCTCGGTTCGGTGGCCGTGGCCGAAGCCACCGCGCGCGCGCGCCCGGATGCCATCGTGATCGACATGCAACACGGGCTTTGGGAGCGCCGCGATCTGGAAGCCGCCATCGGTATCGTGCCGTCCCGTATCCCGGTCATAGTGCGGGTCGCCGAAAACACGGCGCTGGCCATCGGTACTGCGCTGGACGCAGGGGCCGAGGGCGTCATGGTGCCGATGATCGAAACCGCCGCGGATGCAAGGCGGTCGCTGCAGTTCGCAAAGTACCCACCGCGCGGCATACGTTCCGGAGGCGGCATACGGCCGCTGCAGAACTTTCCGGCCTACGTCCAGTCCGCCAGCCAGCTCGTCGTGATACCGATGATCGAGACCGCTGCCGGCCTGGCCCATGCGCCGGCCATTGCCGCGGTGAAGGATATCGACATGATTTTTGTCGGCTCGGGCGACCTGGCGCTGTCGCTGGAAACCTTTGGCGGCGACCCGCTAAAACACATACAGGCCTGCGCCAGGATCAAACGCGCCTGCGATGCGGCCTGCGTGCCCTGCGGCATGTTTACCGGTACCCAAAAAGCGGCACTCGAACACCGCGCGCTGGGCTACGGCATGGTGGTCGTGGCCAACGACATGGACGTGGTAGCGCGCGGTTTCGCGGGCGCCAGCGATGGTTTTCGGCAAGCGCTGGCCGCTGCGCCAGGTGTGCCCGTCAATACACCAGGGGGCAAGAGTGCGCGCCCCGCCAAACGCCAGCCGGCGCGTTGAGGCCTGTTTATCATCAAGTTTTTGAAAGAAGCCATGCAAGCCATACAGTTCGACAGTTATGGTCCGCCGGGCGTATTGCGCCTGGTGACTTTGCCCTCCCCACAAGCTGGCCCGGGTGAAATACGCGTCCGGCTGCTAGCGGCCGGCGTGGCGCCGTTCGATGCCAAGCTGCGCGCCGGAATGTTGCAAGCCCACTTCAAACCCGAGCTGCCCAAAATACCGGGACGTGACGGAGTCGGGATAGTGGACCAGCTCGGTGGCGGAATCGCCGGGGTGGCGGTGGGCGATGCGGTGTGCGTCATGGCGGACCCGTTCAGCGGCACTTACGCCGAAATGGTCGTGTGTAGCGCCGGGCGCGTTGTCCCGCGACCGGGCGGGCTATCCCTGCACCAGGCCGCCGCACTTATGCAGCCAGGCAACAGCGCCTGGATAGCCGTTATGGAAACGGCCCAGGTGACAGCCGGCATGCAGGTGCTGGTGCATGGCGGAGCGGGCGCCGTGGGCAGCCTGATGGTGCAGCTATGCAAACACCTTGGGGCGGATGTGTCCGCGACCTGCCGTGCCGGCAATGAGGACTACGTGATGGGCCTGGGCGCCACGCGGTCGATTGCCTACGACCGTGACGATTTCGGCACTTTGCGCGATCAGGATGTTGTGTTCGACCTGATCGGCGGCGCCACCCATGCGCGCTCCTATCCGGTGTTGCGCAAGGGCGGCCAGTTGGTTTACCTGACGGCCGCGCCCATCGTCGATCAAGGCGGCGCGTTTGGCGTCAAGGTCAGTCGGGCGATGATCTCGGATCAGCCCAAGGTGCTGGTAGAGGTGGCGCGCCTCGCCGCGGAAGGTATTTTCCGGCCGCGCGTGGCCGGAGTATTCAGTTTGAGCGACGCGGCCAAAGCGCATGCTGCGCTGGAAAGCGGCCAGGTAACGCGTGGCCGGCTGGTACTCGATATCGAGAGCGCGGAAACTGTTTCCCTCAGCCCCGAGTTCGGCCTATCCTGATAGGGTCCAGCATGCCATCTACCGACACCAAAGCCATCCCGGTCGACCGCGCCTTTGTGCCAACCAAATCGGGCCGCATCCACATCGCAACCGCAGGCCAGGGTTTCCCGGTACTGCTGCTGCACCAGACCCCGCGCTCTTGGGACGAGTACCGCGACGTATTGCCTCTGCTCGGCAAGTTGTACCGCGTGATTGCCATGGACACGCTCGGCTTCGGCGATTCGCAGCCTTTGCCAATGGATGAAAACTCGATCGAGCGCTGGGCGGTCGGCGCCTTCGATCTGCTCGACGCGCTGGGCATCGACCGAGCCGCCGTGGTAGGCCACCACACCGGCGCCGTGGTGGCGATGGAAATGGCCGCCAGCCACCCCGAACGCTTGGCAGCGCTGGTGTTGTCGTCCTGCCCTTACATCGACGCGACGCGCCGCGTCGCCCATACGGGAAAACGGGTCATCGACGAGGTGGAACGCCAGCCCGACGGCAGCCATCTGACCGAACTCTGGCAGCGCCGCCAGCCTTTTTACCCCAGGGACGACACGGATCTGCTGGAACGCTTCATGGTTGACGCGCTGAAGGCCGGCCCACTGGCTGTAGGCGGACACAAGGCGTGCAACGATTACGCGATGGAAACACGCACCCCGCTGATCACCAGTCCCACGCTGGTCATCTCGTCCACCGACGACCCGCACGTGTACCCGGTCGCGCCGCGTGTGGCGCAGGCGATTACCGGCAGCAAACTGGTTGAGATCGAAGGCGGCATGGTGCCGCTGCCCGACCAGATGCCGGAGGTGTTTGCGCGGACGGTCGGACAGTTCCTGGCGGGCCTTGCCTTGCCTTGACGTAACGACTATTTGGTCGACACTGTTTCTATCGGCGCCCAGGAGCCCCCCTTGACCTGGTAGAAGGTCACGGCGGCGCTGCGCAAGTCGCCTTTGCCGTCAAACGCGATCGGGCCCGTAACACCCTTGAAGTTGAGTTTGCCGATTTCCGGCAGGTACTTCTTCGGATCGGCGGAATTGGCCGCTTTCATGGCATTGATCAGCACGTTGGTGGCGTCATAACCGTAAGGCGCGTACATCACCACTTTGCCGTACTTTGCGCCGAAGCGCTTCACGAAGCCGGGGCCATCGGGCATCTTTTCGATGGCCTGGCCGGAGTCGGCGGAAAT
>JANYBQ010000648.1 GCA_025360705.1 Betaproteobacteria bacterium
CCTCCGCGGCGGCCACCTGGATTCCCGAACGCGTGTCTGCCATGACCATGGAGGTCTGGGCCTCCTTGAATTTCACACCGCCGGCGAGTGCGCCGAGCAAGCCCAGCTTGCCGCCGCCGAAAGCCCCACCCAGACCCGCCAGGCCTCCCCCTACACCGCCGGCGTTGGGGTTGGAAAACACCACACTGGGGGTGATTACGAAGTCGGCTGCCACCATCTGGCCCTGGCCTACGTTTTGGCCAGTCTGCAATTGCCCGCCGGCTGCCAATGCGCGTTCCTGCATCAGGTTCTGGAAAGCCGCGCCGCGCTCGACGATCTGAAAACAATTGGACTGTTGCACGATCAGGCGGATCATGCCAGTGGGCGACTGCAGACCGATACGTGAGAGCGCCTGCAGCACTGCATCCTGGGGCTCGACCACCGCCAGGGTGCCTTTGGGAGCGTCGCATTTTTCTACTTTACCGGCGTCTCCGGCGGGTCCGCTGGCGCCACCGAGTGTTTGAGCCTGTGTTGCTCCGAACAAACCAATTGCCGCCAGCGCGGTAGCCACAAGGGACCAGGAAAATCGGCGCGATACAAATGACATTTCTATTTCTCCAAAAAAGCGGATCCGGACGACGGCTATTTTCACCCAAGGCGCCGTGGTTGTTGGGGGTTTTTGCGAAACCGTGGCACAAGCAGCGTCGCCGACACGGCCGCGATGCCTATCAGCCAGCTCCAGTCCAGTGCACCACCGCCACTCGAAGCGGCAACGACGGGTGCCGCAGCGATTGCGAGAGACAAGGTGCTTGTCGCGGTCGCACCGGTGTTGTCGGTTACCGCAAGCTGAACCGTCACGTTGCCTGCGGTGGCCGCGTTGAGCGCGACGCTTGCCGCGTTGGCCGCCCCGGCAAAACTCGCGTTGGCTGCGCCCGAAACGATGGTCCACTGATACGCTGTGATGGTATGGCCGCCGTACGCCACCGAGCCGCTGCCGTCCAGTACCACGACCGTGCCGGCAGTGGGCGTGGTAGTAGAACTGTTAATGACGGCGGTGGGGTCCAGGGCGTGGGCTACCGCGCCCGCTGTATTGAGCAGGCCGGCCCCGCAGGTGCTGGTGGTGCAATAGCACTCGATCTGGCTGGTCCCGTCCGGCGCATGGCATACCGCGGCGGCGGCCTCGCCACCGCTGGTCGGAAACGCGCGGGCGCTCGATTGCAAAATTGCCTTGACTCCGGCAATTGTCAGGGCTGGGTTCAGCGACAACATCAACCCCACGGTTCCCGAAACCAGTGGCGCCGAGAAGCTGGTACCGAACGAGGCGTACGGTACGGTGCCGTCCGTGTAAATGTAAGCCGCAGGTGCCGTCAATGGCGCGCTGGTGCCCGTATTGCTGGTAGTCAGCAGGGGATAGAGGCAGGTAACGCTGTTGCCGCAGTTGCCGGCCGGTGCGGCAATCGACACCTGAGGTCCGATATTGGAATATCCCACCTTGGTACCGACGTGGCGAACTCCGGACACCGCGATGACACCGGCGCAGTTGGCCGGAGCATCGACCGCCAGCCCGTTTTGATTGCCGGCGGCGGCCACCACCGACACACCGGCGGCATTGACTTCGGCCACCACATCGCGGTAGAAAAGAGGGCAGGCGCCGGTTGCGCCCAGGCTCAGGTTGATGACTTTGGCGGGGTGACTATTGACGACCGTCACCGTGCTGCCGGACCCGACATCACTGGTGACTCCGGCGGCCCAGCGCATCGCGGCAACTATGTCGGAGTCGTAACCCCCGCAGCGGCCCAGCACGCGCACCGGCAACAGCATGATATTGCGGCCGACACTGGCCATGCCGATAGCATTGTTTGTAGACGCGCCAATCAAACCGGCCACCTGTGTGCCATGCCAGCTACTGTTTTCCGCTGCCTCGCCCGGACTGCATTCGCCAAGGGTGGTCGCGTCGCCTGGATCCTCGGAACTGGCGTCGCGGCCGTCCCCGTCGTTGGCGGTTGGAATATCGTTTATGAAGTCGTAGCCGTAACCGCCCAGGCCGTTGGGTTGCAGCTTTCCGGCCAGGTCGGGATGCGCGGAAAGTATTCCGGTGTCAAGAACCGCCACCGTAATTGCGGGCGATCCGGGGGTCAGATCCCATGCGCCTACGGCGTTGATGGCGGCGACAAATATGCTGGTGGGTGCGCGCAAGTACCACTGGCCGACTGCCGGTGTGGCTGTGGGCTGGTTGTCGGCCAGCAAAGGATCGTTGGGCAACGCGCTGATGCGTCGACGCTGGTCGGGCAGGGCCCACTCGACATCGGGGAGCGCGCTCAGTTGCTCGGCTAACTTTGACGACGTAAGGCCGGTACCGCGCAAACTCTGGGTGCGCTGGCCAAGTACCCGCCCGTCGGTAAGCGGCACACGCAGGCGTTGTGACAGCGTAGCGGCGTGTAGCGGCATGGCGCCGGGTTCACCCCGCACCGACAGGCTGCGCATCAGCGCGCTATCGGCTTTGTACTTGACGATGACCCGGGCATCGACAGGATTTTCGGTCTGCGCCACCGACCCGCGCGGGGCCGGAGCGCGCTCGCCTCGGGCTGCATTGGGAAGAACCCCCAACGTTAGGAGCGCAAGGGCGAGGAAGAAGCCGGAAAGTATGGAGCGTTGCAGTTTCATGCCCGGAATGCTAGCACCGAGATGTAAATCAAAGCAGCGATTCCAAGCCTGAACAGCACAACAATAATGCGACGGCCACTTAACGGCCCATCATCTTTTGAACAGTTACCGGCAGCCTGCTGGCGAGAGTGTCCGCTCAGACTTATTTTCTGTTTTGCGCTGCGGCGCGCGTCAAGGTAGTTGTCGCCGCGCTCCGTCGCATTCGCTTGCTTAAGGGCGTAAAGCCCCACCAGTTTTTGCATCATCTCGTGGGCCCCCCAGGTCGGATGCATTTGAGACTTTGCCGTCAAGGCAAATCTACAATCGGCCCAGCGCGTTGAAGTACTTGCTCGATCAACCGGTGCGTGGCCAGCGCCTCCTCACCGGTCACTTTCGGATCGCGATTTTGCGCAATGGCCACGACAAAGTCCTGTAGCAATGCGCGATGCGCGTCATTGGAAAAGTCCATGATGTTGGCCCCGCTGCCGGTGCCACCTTCCGAAGCAATATGCAGGGTCTGGCCATCGATGTATTGAATTCGCATCGTGCCACCTTCCAGTACCGCACTCCCCAGCGCGCCAATTATTTCAATCGACTCGGGCAAGCCTGGGAGCATGGAGGTGGTGGCCATCAGATGACCCGGGGCACCATTGCCCAGGGTCAGCATGGCGCTGGCAAAGTCTTCGGTCTCCATGCTGTGTACGCTGGTGCGGCAGACTTGGGCTGCCACGATGGAAGACACGCCCACCAGCGAACGGAACAAGTCGATGCTGTGAATGGCCTGGGTGAGTAGAACGCCGCCGCCATCACGTGCCATCGTGCCGCGTCCGGCCTGCGCGTAGTAGCTTTGTGGCCGCCACCACGGAACCCGAACCGACGCAGCCTGGACACTGCCAAGACCGCCGCCGGTCAACGCATCAAGAAGTGCGATGGAGCCGGGCCTGAACCGGAATTGCAGAACCACGCCGAGCCGACGCTTCGCATCGCGCGCCATGTCCACAATGGTTTGCGCCCGCGCCAGCGAGATATCCAAAGGCTTTTCAAGCAACACATGTTTGCCGCTGTTGAAGCATTGCTGCGCGATCTCAAGATGCGTAGAAGGCGGCGTGGCCACGATCACGGCTTGCACCAAGGGGTCTGCCAGGGCTGACCGCAAACTGGAAGTTGCAGCCAACAGCCCGTGAAATGGACCCATGTCAGCATGCTCGGGCCGGCGCGTGACGGCATGGCGTAGTTCAACGGTGTCGCGCAAATCGTGCAGGCTGCGCAGATGCGGAACGGCACCCGGGCCGATGCCTACCAGCGCCATGCCTATTCGGTTGTTCATGCGGAGAAGCGCATCCAGGGCTCAACGCTTTCAAATCGCGGTCAAGGCCTAACTTTTTACATCGATATGGTAAAGACCCCATGGACAAAGCGCGAAACGTTCTTTTAGCGGTTTGTCCTTGAAGGGCGCAACGTTGTCTGCGTCATAAACCGCCCATTGGGGACCCAGACCACCAAGTCCGAGCGGCCGTCCATCGATATGGGTGGCGACGATCATCCGGTAACTGCGCGCGTCTTGTAGACTGACCGCGACGTTATAGCCATCGACGGCGCGCAGTCCAAGTTGGACTGTCTGACCTGGCTTGGCGCCGGCCGCTTCGAGTACGGTGCTTATCAACGGCCCTGACAGGGAATGTAGCTTCGCGTCGTATTCTAGGGTCGGTTTAATTGTCACGTACGGCATCCGACGCAGCGACGGAGCGTCAAATGCAAACGCCTTTTCAAACCGTATGCCATGCTTTGCCATCATTTGATCCAATGCGGGATCAAGCGGTCCACGGTTTGTCCTGCTGAGCGAGCCGCTTATGGTGAGAAGCGCCGGGCCAGCACTGGCAGTGC
>JANYBQ010000020.1 GCA_025360705.1 Betaproteobacteria bacterium
CCGATGCACCGTCCATTCAAGGTATTGGGTATCCAGCAAATCGCCATCGGCGGGCCGGATAAAAATCGGCTGCGCCGTTTGTGGGTGGACATGCTGGGCCTGGAGGTGACCGGGAATTTCGTGAGTGAACGCGAAAACGTGGACGAGGATATATGCGCCATGGGCCGCGGGGCGTTCAAGGTCGAGGTGGATCTGATGCAACCACTCGACCCCGAGCGTAAACCGGCGGTTCACACCACACCGCTGAACCATGTTGGCCTGTGGATCGACGACCTGCCGTTAGCAGTCGCATGGCTGCAGGCGCAAGGCGTACGGTTCGCACCCGGTGGCATTCGCAAGGGCGCGGCGGGCTTCGACATTTGCTTCCTCCATCCCAAGGCAAACGACGAGTTTCCGGTGGCGGGGGAGGGCGTGTTGATAGAGTTGGTACAGGCGCCGCCTGGAGTGATTGACGCATTTGCCTCGCTGGCGGCGAATGGATCATCCGAACGCCATGCGGCAGCGTCACCGGATCCGCTTTGACGTTTTTATGTAACGTTGTGGAAACCTTCGCAGGCGGAGGAAATCCCCCAGGAGCTCTTCAGGTTTAGACTGTTGACCAGCTAAGCCACATAAGTGGTCAACAAACGGCAAGGAGACAAGTTTTGCAGCCAACCGATATCGCCAATCCCGCCTATTTTCACAAGGTCGTCGATTGCCAGCTAGCCTGTCCAGCCCACACCCCGGTTCCCGAATACATACGTCTGATCGCCCAGGGGCGCTATACCGACGCATATATGGTCAACTGGGTTTCCAACGTTTTCCCAGGCATATTGGGCCGCACCTGCGACCGCCCTTGCGAGCCGGCCTGCCGACGCAGCCGCGTGGAGGAAAGCAATGGCGCGAAGCCCGAGCCGGTTGCAATCTGCCGGCTTAAACGCGTTGCCGCCGACCTGAAAGACGACATCGGCAAACGGATGCCAAAGATCGCGCCGCGCAACGGCAAACGCATTGCCTGTGTCGGTGCCGGACCGGCATCGTTGACGGTCGCGCGGGACTTGTTGCCCTTGGGTTACGAAGTCACGGTGTTTGACGGTGAGAGCAAGGCGGGCGGATTTATCCGGACCCAGATACCGCGTTTCCGTCTGCCCGAGACCGTGATCGATGAAGAGACCGGCTACATCCTGGACCTGGGTGTTGACTTTCGCAGTGGCCAGCGCGTGGAGTCGGTCAAAACCCTGTTGACCCAGGGCTACGACGCGATTTTTGTCGGCTGCGGTGCGCCGCGTGGACGCGATCTGGAATTGCCGGGCCGCAAGGACATCCGGGACAACATTCACATCGGCATCGACTGGCTGGCATCGGTCTCATTCGGTCACATCACCAGCATCGGTAAACGCGTCATCGTGTTGGGCGGTGGCAATACCGCCATGGACTGCTGTCGCTCGTCTCGCCGCCTGGGCGGCACGGACGTCAAGGTAATCGTGCGCAGTGGCTTCGATGAGATGAAAGCATCACCCTGGGAGAAAGAAGACGCGCAGCATGAAGGTATTCCGATCCTCAATTTTCATGTTCCCAAATCGTTTGAACATCTGGACGGCAAGCTGACAGGCATGAAGTTCGAGGTGGTGAAAGCGGTCTACGACGAGAAAGGCCGCCGCAGCCTGGTACCAACCGGCGATCCCGAAGTGTTTGTCGAATGCGACGCGGTCCTGATCGCGGTCGGGCAGGAGAACGCGTTTCCATGGATTGAAGCGGACAGCGGAATCGAATTCGACAAATGGGGTTTACCGGTGCTCGGCAAGGACAGCTTTCAGTCCAGCGTGGCCAACGTGTTTTTCGGTGGCGACTCCGCATTGGGCCCGAGAAACATCATCACCGCCGTGGCACACGGCCATGAGGCGGCGGTGTCGATCGACCGCCTGCTGAATGGCCAGGACGTCGCATCGCGGCCCGCGCCACGGACCAATCTGATGTCGCAAAAGATGGGTATTCATGAATGGAGCTTCGACAACGACGTGTCGATCGACGAACGCTTCAAGGTGCCATGGGCAAAAGCGGCCCAGGCTTTGGCGAGCATCAAGGTTGAGGTCGAGTTGGGCTTCGATGCAGCAACCGCTTTCAAGGAAGCCGCGCGCTGCTTGAACTGTGACGTGCAGACCGTGTTCACCAAGGACACCTGCATCGAGTGCGACGCCTGTGTCGACATTTGCCCAATGGATTGCATCACCTTTACCGCGAATGGCGACGAGACCGATCTGAGGTCCCGGCTCAAGGCGCCGGCGTTGAATCTGGCGCAGGACCTGTATGTGTCAGGCGAATTGAAAACCAATCGTGTAATGGTCAAGGACGAAGACGTTTGCCTGCATTGCGGCTTGTGCGCCGAACGTTGCCCGACGGGTGCGTGGGACATGCAGAAGTTTCTGCTGATCACGACGCAGGCCGGGCCTGCCTGTCACGATCGGGCGGTCACGCCACGGGTGCCGGAGCTTGTATGAAACGTATTGAAGCGGTCAACGACTTCGTGATCAAGTTCGCCAATGTCAATGGCTCGGGTTCGGCTTCGGCCAACGAGTTGTTCGCCAAGGCGATCCTGCGCATGGGGGTATCGGTAAGCCCACGCAATATCTTCCCGAGCAACATCCAGGGCTTGCCGACATGGTATGAAGCGCGGGTTTCCGCCAAGGGTTACCAGGGCCGGCGCGGCGGCATCGACATGATGGTGGCAATGAACCCGCAGACCTGGGATGCGGACGTGGCGGAACTTGAGCCAGGCGGTTACCTGTTCTACGACAGCACGCGGCCCATGCCTCCCGAAAAATTCCGCGCCGATATCCATGTGCTGGGCATGCCGCTAACAGAGATTTGCAATGCCGTTTACTCCGATCCGCGGCAACGCCAATTATTCAAGAACATCGTTTATGTCGGTGCCTTGTCGGTGCTGCTGGAAGTTGAAGCCGGGGTAATAGAGCAGCTGTTTGCCGAACAATACAAGGGCAAGGAAAAATTGCTGGACTCAAATGTGCGCGCGCTGCATCTGGGTCGCGATTTCGCCAGCGAACACCTGGACGCGCCACTGGGTATTCGCGTGCAACGCTCAAATCAGGTCGGACAACAAATATTTGTCGATGGCAACAGCGCGGTTGCGCTGGGGTGTCTATTCGGCGGCGCTACCGTGGCGGCCTGGTATCCGATAACGCCGTCCTCGTCGGTCGCGGAAGCGTTTCAAAAATACTGCGCCAAGTACCGGGTCGATCCTGTGAGCGGGCAGAATAATTATGCAATTGTGCAAGCCGAGGACGAGATCGCGTCGATCGGCATCGTAGTCGGTGCGGGATGGAATGGCGCGCGGGCGTTTACCGCGACATCGGGTCCAGGTGTATCGCTGATGACCGAATTTATCGGACTGGCCTATTTCGCCGAGATTCCGGTCACCATCATCAATGTGCAGCGCGGCGGACCTTCCACCGGCATGCCGACGCGAACCCAGCAGGCCGACATCATCTCGTGTGCCTATGCTTCGCACGGCGATACCAAACATGTAATGTTGTTTCCGCAGGATCCACACGAATGTTTCGAACACGGTGCCGCGGCGCTGGACCTGGCCGACCGGCTACAAACGCCGATATTCCTCATGACCGATCTGGACATCGGCATGAACCAGCGCCTGTGTGCGCCATTTGTCTGGGACGACGCCCGGTTATACGACCGGGGCAAGGTCATGACAGCCGAGGAACTGGAAGCCGGCAAGGACTTCGGCCGCTACAAGGACGTGGACGGCGACGGCATCCCCTGGCGAACGTTGCCCGGCACGCATCCGAGCAAAGGCAGCTACTTTACGCGCGGCACTACACGCGACTCGTATGCGCGTTATTCTGAGCGCGGGCCGGACTACATCTACAACGTCGAACGGTTGCTGCGCAAGTTCAGAACGGCGGCCGATCTGGTGCCGCAGCCGGTCATACGCAAGGCCGCGACCCGGAGCCGGCTCGGCGTAATTTATTTCGGTTCCACCAGCCCGGCCATGCACGAGGCCCTGGACGTATTGCCAGAGGCTGGAATTCATCTTGATGCGTTGCGTTTGCGCGCGTTCCCCTTTTCCGATTCCGTGAACCAATTTATTGCGGAACACGAGGTTGTGTACGTGGTGGAACAAAATCGGGACGCGCAAATGCGCCAGTTGCTTGTCAACGAACTCGAAATCGATCCGGCCAAGCTCGTTCGGGTACTGCACTTTGACGGCACGCCGATCACGGCACGGTTTATTACCCACGCCATTACCGATCACGTGAACAAGGCGGCCGCGAAATCACTTGGCGTCGTGCGCGGCCAGCAAGCCGCGAAGGAATCCGCATGACCTACATCACCAAGCCGAGAATGCACCATCCGTCGCTGACCGTCAACAAAGTCGGGTACACGCGACGCGACTACGAAGGCAAGGTTTCTACCCTGTGTGCCGGCTGTGGCCATGACTCCATATCGGCTGCCATCGTGCAGGCCTGTTGGGAACTGGACATCGCGCCGCATCGCGTTGCGAAACTGTCCGGTATCGGCTGCAGTTCCAAGACGCCGGACTATTTCCTCGGTGCCTCCCATGGCTTCAACACCGTGCATGGACGCATGCCGTCAGTGTTGACGGGCGCCAACCTGGCGAACCGCGAGTTGTTGTATCTGGGGGTGTCGGGAGATGGCGATTCGGCGTCGATCGGTCTGGGCCAGTTCGCGCACAGCATGCGCCGTGCCGTTCATATGGTGTACATCGTGGAAAACAACGGTGTATACGGGTTGACCAAAGGGCAGTTTTCCGCCACTGCGGACCAAGGGTCGAAGAGCAAGAAAGGCGTGGTCAACAGCGACAGCCCGGTGGACCTGGTTGCAATGGCGCTGCAGCTGGGTGCAACCTATGTGGCGCGCAGTTTTTCCGGGGACAAGGAGCAGCTGGTGCCACTTATCAAAGGCGCGATAGGCCACGGGGGTGCCGCTTTCATCGACGTCATCAGCCCCTGCGTGGCTTTCAACAACCACGCCGGAAGCACCAAAAGTTACGACTATGTGCGCCAGCACAATGAGGCGGTGAGCCGCATCGACTTCATCACGCCGCGCAGCGAGATCAAGACGGAATATGCGCCTGGTGAACTCGTCGAAGTTCAGCAACACGACGGTGTCATGCTGCGCCTGCGCAAGTTGCATTCCGGTTATGACCCCACCGACCGCTACGCCGCAATGGCTTTCATGCAGGCGCATCAGGCACGTGGCGAGGTCGTCACCGGACTGCTCTATGTGGATCCGCTGGCGACCGACTTGCACACCGCGTTGAACACGCGCGACACGGCGCTCAACGCATTAGGCTCCGCACGGCTTTGCCCGGGCGTCAAGGCCCTGGGTAAGATCAACGATTCCTTGCGTTGACTCGGTCAATCCAGGCGGATAAAGCTTTCATCCAACTTGAGAAGGGGCGCAATCATGGCGGAACGCACCATTTTTCAATCGATGCCCCGCAGGCATGTCGTCAGTCTTGGGCCGCAGGCCAGCATATGGGAATCCGCCTGTGTCATGACCAAGGCAAATTGCGGCAGCGTGCTGATCGTGGACACGCCGGGCAACTTGCTGGGGATCCTGACCGAACGCGATTTGATGACGCGCGTATTGGCGAAGGCGCTTGATCCCAAGACCACGCTGGTGGGCGACATCATGACGCGCAATCCGCGTTGCGCAGCGCCCGATTTGCGAGTGTCCGACGCGGTGCTGATAATGATCGAGCGCGGATTCCGGCATTTGCCGGTCATCTCCTCAGCCGGGAAAATTCTGGGCGTTTTTTCGGTTCGAGACGCCTTGCCGCGGGAAATCGGCAACGCCGTCAGCCTCGCGGAGTTTCACGACTCCGTAAAGGATGTACTCGGTTGAGGCGATCCGGCCGCTCACCACGCCTATTTGGCACCCGGCTCCAACTCGCTATTGGCACGGGCACGTTGTATGGCCGCTTCAATCACGGCGCTTTTCCTGTTCGGAATTTCAGGATAGGTTTGAGCCGCGTTGACCGGTGGGTCGACCAGATCGGGAGGCCCACCTTCCTCCGGTGCTACGAAGTTTTCGCTATTTTCAAGGCCACGCCGGTGACGATTGAATTTGTAACGCGCTCGTGCCCAGTCAGCTTGCAAACTTGACCAGGCATTCCAGCCGGTCGCACTGCCCGACAGGTTTTCAAGCTGAATGCAATCGACCGGACAAACCGGAATGCATAACTCACAGCCGGTGCAATACGACTCGATAACGGTATGCATCAGTTTGTTGCTGCCCAATATGGCGTCGGCTGGGCAAGCCTCGATGCACAAGGTGCAACCGACGCACCAATTTTCATCGATGACGGCAAGCACGCGTGGCGATTCCACGCCGTTTTCCGGATTTAGCGAGATCACCGCATGGCCGGTAACAGCCGCCAGCCGCGCGATGCCCTCAGCCCCGCCGGGTGGGCACTGGTTGATGCCGGCATGACCCTGCGCGATGGCGTTTGCGTAACCTGCGCAATCCGGATAACCGCAGCGCGTGCACTGGGTTTGGGGCAGGGCGGCCAAAATCCGGGTCGCCAGCATGAGACTACGCCGTGCGACCGACCTTATTTGCCGCACCGGGGACCCTCAACGCTTTTTTTGCGATCCGCAATTGGGTTGGCTGGTGGCCCAGAATAAATGCCTTTACCCGTGGATACACCATTTCACGCCAGCGCCGGCCAGCAAAAATGCCGTAGTGACCGGCTCCTGTAACTTGCATGTGTTTTTGCAGTGCCTTGGGAACGCCACTACATATCCCATGCACGGCTTCGGTCTGGCCCGAGCCCGAGATGTCGTCCAGTTCGCCTTCAATCGAAAACAGAGCCGTAGTCTTGATGTCCTGCGGCCGTACCCGTTCCAGCGTGCCGTCTATACCCTTCACATCCCAAGTGCCGTTGACCAGCATAAAGTCCTGAAATACGACCTTGATGGTGTCCAGGTAGTAGTCGGCGTCCATGTCGAGTACCGCGTTGTACTCGTTATAAAACTTGCGGTGCGCTTCGGTGCTCGCATCGTCGCCTTTGACCAGATCCTGGAAATAGTCGTAATGGCTCTTGGCATGATTGCTCGGGTTCATTGCCACAAAGCCCGAATGTTGCAGAAACCCCGGATAAACGCGCCGTCCAGCACCGGGAAAGTTGCTCGGTACGCGATAAATCACGTTGTTCTCAAACCATCGGTAGCTTTTGTTCATGGCGAGATTGTTGACTGCCGTGGGCGACTTGCGCGCATCGATCGGCCCACCCATCATGGTCATGCTAAGAGGTGTAGTCTCACCGCGGCTGGCCATCAGGGAAACTGCCGCCAGCACAGGAACGGTAGGCTGGCAGACACTTATGACATGGCAATTGCCATAGGTCTTTTGCAGGTGGCGAATGAATTCCTGAATGTAATTAACGTAGTCATCGAGGTGAAATTCACCTGCCGACAATGGAATCAGCCGCGCATTTTTCCAGTCGGTAATGTATACCTTGTGGTCCTTGAGCATGGTCTGCACGGTGTCGCGCAGCAAGGTTGCGTAGTGCCCGGACAAGGGTGCCACAACCAGCACCGCCGGTTGCCCTTTCAGACGGTCAAGCGTTGCCGGATCATCGGTAAAACGCTTGAAGCGGCGCAACTCGCAAAACGGTTTGTCGATTTCCACGCGCTCATGGATGGCAACACCCACGCCGTCAACATCGACCGTGCGAATGCCGAATTCCGGCTTTTCATAGTCCCTGCCCAATCGGTGCATCAGGTCGAACCCGGCCGACATGCGCTGTGCAAACGGGTTTTGCCCCAATACCGATAATGGGTTTGCCAAGGCCTTGGCAGCGGCATTTGCCATGTCGGAAAAAGGCTCCATCATGGAGCGCTGGGTTTCGTACATTTGGTACAACATCGGAACTTCGCTTTATATGAACTTGTGCAGTGCAATATAACAGCACGCTTGGGGCAAGTGTTGTAGTTGCACTCCAATGCGAGGCCAGGGCGACGATTTCCATCCAAACGGCTTTATTGGCAGTGCCAATCTGGCTCCGATGCTTGATGCTCTAAACTGCAAACGCCGCCAAGAATCGGGAGAATACAGGGCATGAGTGTTCAGACTACCGTTGTGTTCGCAGACCTGATGGGAAGCACAGGGGTGTTTGAAACGATAGGCAATGTCCGGGCCTCCCGTGTGGTAACTCGACTCACACAGTGGATTGCAGAGATCTGCGTGACCCATAACGGTCAGGTTATCAAAACACTGGGGGATGGGGTCTTGGCGGTGTTTGCGCAGGCGCCCGACGCCATTGACGCCGTGGTTGAGTTGCAACGTAACCATCACAAACGGATCGCCAATTCCACCGCCGGTACCAAAATGCCGATCCGGATAGGTGTTGCGCGTGGCGACGTCGAGTTTGTCGACGGCGACTGCTACGGAGACGCCGTCAATGTTGCCTCGCGTCTCAGCGACTTGACCGGGCCCCACCAGATTTGGGCCAACAGCTTTGCTTTGGAAAACGCAACCGAGACGGACGGTGTTCGTTTTCGTCCGTTGGGGCCAATCACTATAAGGGGCAGGGCAGAGCCTTGCGCGGTATTCCAGGTCGAATGGCACGAAAATCTGACAAGCGATTTTCTCACGGTGCAGGCGTTAGCGGATTCGCAGCGGGACCAACTCGAAAAGGAACTGCTTGGCGGCGAGATCGAACTGGTATGGCTGGATGTCCACAAACAGTTCAGGTCGTTTCAACTGCCGATCCATATTGGACGCGTTAGCCAAGCCGAATTCGTGGTCAACGATCCGCGCGTATCCCGAGCGCATGCCCGGATTGACTGGCGCAATGGCAGCATATTGCTGGTTGACGTCAGCACGTACGGCAGCTGGATTCGATTTGCAGGCGGCGGCGCGGATTTGCTGCTGCGACGTGAAGAGTGTGTGCTGCACGGTCGAGGTGAAATCGCGCTGGGAGCGTCGTTTTCAGACCCAAGCGTGCCTACGGTAATGTTTTCGGTTTCCTGAATCAGCAGCCACCATCGGATATACGACGCTCTTTAAGTTAACATAATAAACATCGTATGAAGTACAAATTACCATTTTCCCCTCGGCTGCTTGGACCGGACAAACGTGGCAATTAGCTCGGCGGAACCGGCTCGGTTGTTCCTCTGCGCGAAATCGATGGCCGTCAAGCCTTGGGTATTCTTGATTAAGGGATCGGCGCCAGCCTCCAGCAGTTGCTGGACCGCCTGCGGGGTTCCATAAAAAGCGGCCATCATGAGCGGCGTGGTGCCATTGGGCGAAGACGCATCAATGTAGGCGTAATTGTCGAGCAGCAAGGTGATCATCTGCGTGTGGCCGCGGGTCGCTGCATAGTGCAACGGCGCCCACCCGGTCTTGTTGACGTCGGCACCTTTGGCGATTAATTTTTGCGCCAGATCGGTCGTCCCGTTCAGCGCCGCGATCATAAGCGGGCTCTCGTCGGTTGTCGTACGAGCCTCCACATCGATCTTGCGCCAATCCATCAACGCAGCGGCGGCTTTAAGCGACTTGTCACGAACTGCCAAGTACAAGCCAGACTGGCCCCGAGCGTCCCGCGTATTGCCGTCGAATCCGCGTGTCAAAAGTAATGTCAGCGAGGATGCATCGTCCAACTGGATAGCTTTGAAAAAGTCATCGTATGAGCCTGCGTTACATATAGAATACGTAAAAAAAACAATAAGATAGATAACACTTCTAATGTAAATTATTGATTTTGCAAGGTGCTTGGTGAAGGAGTTGGAGGCAGCTTGAGTCATTGCGTCACCGCAGAAAAAAGAGTGTTGAAATTACGGCTCGTGACTTCAGCGATTTGCTGCACTTCACAATGCTTGACAAGGGCGATTTGCTGCGCCACGAACGGTACATAAGACGGATTGTTGGTTTTGCCCCGGAATGGCACCGGCGCCAGATACGGGCTGTCGGTTTCAATCAACAAACGGTCCATCGGGACGTACGCGGCCACGTCGCGCAGGTCCTGCGCGTTTTTGAACGTCACGATGCCGGAAAACGATACATAAAAACCCATGTCCAGCACCGCCTTTGCCACCTCCAGGCTTTCGGTAAAGCAGTGAAAAACACCTCTCAGATCCGTCGGCGCCAGTCCGCCCTCTTCCCGCAGAATGGCTAGCGTGTCGCGAGCTGCGCTGCGCGTGTGGATTACCAAAGGCAGCGAAAGAGTCTGAGCCGCTCGAATATGGATCCTGAATCGCTGCCGCTGCCATTCCATATCCGTCACTGATCGCCCATTGAGACGGTAGTAGTCGAGACCGGTTTCACCGATACCCACTACACGCGGTAAACGGCCACGCTCCAGCAGATCGTCAAGAGTTGGTTCGGTTACTCCCTCGTTGTCGGGATGAACCCCCACAGTTGCCCAGAAGTTATCGTAACCGCAGGCCAGCGAGTGGACAGAGGCGAACTCCTCCAGCGTGGTACAGATACACAAAGCCCGGCTGACTTTGGCAAGCTCCATCGCCACGCGGATGCGCGACAGATCGGCTGTGAGCTCGGGAAAGCTTAAATGGCAGTGGGAATCCGTGAACATGGCTGCTGCGGGGCCACCGCTTGACGTCAAATAGTCTGGGTTGGCCTATCCGACCCCAGCACAGATCCCAGAATTTCTTCGATCTTGGATTTAAGCAACTTCGATTTTTCGTCTTTGGGAAACTGGATTCCTACGCCTTGGGTCCGGCTGCCGGCCGCTTTGGGGGGAGTCACCCAGGCCACCTTGCCGGCCACCGGATAACGCTGCGGATCTTCTGGCAGCGACAACAACACATAGATGTCGTCTCCCAGTTTGTATTCACGCGCGGTCGGAATGAATATGCCGCCTTCCACGAACAGCGGGATATAGGCCGCATACAGGGCCGCTTTTTCCTTGATGGCCAACTGGATGACGCTTGGACGGGGAGCGCTGGATGGTGTACTCATGGTGCTTGGTCAATCTATCGAGTTTAGGGCGATTTTTGCCTCGCTGATCAAGGCCTCCTGCATCAACCCCGGATTGAAGGGGTGTTCCATCGTGCGTGTAGTCCGCGCCAAATCTCGACCCCACTGGCTGAGAACGCTATGTGAAGCGGGATTGGGCAAATCCTGGGGGGCAAAAAATCGGGGGGTAGCGCCTTGTCTCAGGAGCTGCAAATCGTGACAAATTTTATGCAAGGCATGCACCATTTCGGCGATCGTCCAGTCCTGCATCGAGGTGAGGTCTCCGCGCTGCACGGCTTTTGGCAACAAGGCCCACATCTTCGGATCTCTACCGCTGCGCGCCAATAACAAGGCGTCGTCTGGCCGCCCGCCGGACGCGCGCAACAAGGTTCGCGCCGCCGTGGCGTCGACACCGTTCGCCACCAGCCAGTCGATTGCATGTTCCGCCTGCGGCCAGACCATCGCGTGACCCTGGCAGCGGCTGCGGATGGTGGGCAGCAATTGGTGTGCAGCTTCACTGGCGAGAACGAACTTTACGTCACCCGGCGGTTCCTCAAGGGTTTTCAGCAGTGCACTGGCGCTCACGGTGTTCATGCGCTCCGCCGGAAACACCAATACCGCTTTGCCGCGGCTCCAGGCGCTGGTGCGCTGCGAAAACTCGATGGCTTCGCGCATGGCGTCGATGCGAATTTCCTTGCTGGGCTTGCGTTTTTTATCATCCAGTTCGGCCTGTGCTTTTTCTCCCAAAGGCCAGCCACGCTCCAGCATCACTGTTTCCGGCATCAGTACAAACAAATCGGCATGGGTTCGAACATCCGTTGCGTGGCAACTGGCACAAACTCCGCAGGCACCGCTGACACGGTTGTCACCCGGGTTCTGGCACAACCAGGCGCGCACCAGTTGCATGGCCAAGTCGTATTGCCCCAGTCCGGATGGACCGTGCAACAACCAGGCATGTCCGCGTTGTTCCAACAAGCCGATGGTCTGGTCGGCAATCCACGGCGCCGCTGAGGTTTGCCCAACCGTATTTGCGTTTGTCGCCGCGCTCATCCCAGCCAACCTCGTGCACGAACTGCCTGCTCTACATCCGCCCACACAGCCACGCGTTCGCGGTCGGCCTCTATCCGAAAAAAACGGCCCGGAAATTCGCGCGCCCGCATTTCGTATCCCTTTGCAACCCGGGCAAAAAACTCGGCTCCCTTGGCCTCGAATTTGTCCGGCGCGCGCGCTTGCGAAAGACGGGACGCCGCTATTGCTGGCGGCAAATCGAACCACAAGGTCAAGTCGGGCTGGCGGACCGCCCCGCCGGTTACAGGCATACTTTGAACCCAGCGCTCCAACACCGACAAGACCGCCAGATCAAGACCTTGGCCGCCGCCCTGATAGGCGAAACTGGAGTCGGTAAAACGATCGCACACCACCACGTCGCCGCGTTGCAGGGCCGGCTCGATGACTTGTATCAAATGGTCGCGACGCGCGGCAAATACCAGTAACGCTTCCGACAGAACATCCATGCGGTCGCCCAGCACCAGGGTCCGCAACTTCTCCGCCAGAGGCGTGCCGCCCGGTTCGCGTGTAAGCGTCGTCGCGCGTCCTGCGCTGCGGAAAAGCTTGGCGAGTGCATCGATGTGCGTGGATTTGCCGGCACCGTCCATGCCTTCGAACGTGATGAAAATTCCTCCCGAACTCATGGTCCTATTGCTTTCGCTGGTACTTGTCAACCGCACGATTGTGCGCTTGCAGACTGGTGCTGAACTCGCTGCTACCGTCGCCGCGCGCAACGAAATACAGGGCACTGGACGGGGCTGGCGCCACCGCCGCCAGCAAGGCGTCCTTGCCAGGCATCGCGATTGGCGTTGGAGGCAAGCCGGCGCGGGTATAGGTGTTCCAGGGGGTGTCCGTCAGCAAATCCTTCTTGCGCAGGTTGCCATCGAACTTTAGGCCCATCCCGTAGATTACGGTGGGGTCGGTCTGCAACATCATGCCCAGACGCAGGCGGTTGGCCAATACGGCGGCAATCATGGGCCGGTCCGCGGCTCGCCCGGTTTCCTTTTCCACGATGCTCGCCAGCACCAGCGCCTGCTCGGGGCTTTGCAGAGCCGTGTCGGGCGCACGCACGCCCCACGCGGCTTGTAGATGTTTGTCCATCGCCCGCATGGCACGCGCCAGCACGTTCAAGTCCGCGGAACCCTTGGCATAACTATAGGTATCGGGGAAAAAGCGGCCTTCGGGATGCAGGCCCGGGTGATCCAGCTTTGCCATGATGGCCCCGTCAGACAGGCCTGCGGTTTCCGGCGCCAGCTGATCGGCCTTGGCCAATGCGTCACGCACCTGCCTGAAAGTCCAACCCTCGACCAGGACCACGGTTCTCAACGCTTCTTCACCGAGGACCAGCTTGCGCAGCAGACCGCGTGGCGTGGTGCCGCGTTCCACTTCGTAACTTCCGGCCTTGATCCGGCGTGCCTCGCCTGAGAGGCGAATCCATGCATACAGAATTTCCGGCGTCGTCTGGATACCGGACTGCGCCACCGCTAGCGCAACGCCACGCGCACTGGTTCCAGGTTCGATGGCCAGGTCGATGGAAGCAGCGGCCATATCCAGCGGCTGATTCATCCACCAGGCACCGAGCCCGGCCAGGACTGCCGCAAGCAGCACAAGTAAACCCGCCAAAGTCACAACAACGCGTCGCACAACCTTACCGCCCGAATAAAAATAGAGGCGATGATAATTGACTGCATGAACACTGCATTGAATGGAATTGCCTTGCTGCCGCATCTGGGCGTGATCCGGGTGGAGGGTGAAGACGCGGCCACATTTCTGCATGGCCAGTTGACACAGGACTTTGCGCTGCTGGGTCTGTCCGAGGCCCGGTTGACCGCGTTTTGCTCGGCCAAAGGACGCATGCTGGCCAGTTTCATTGGTTTCAAACGCAGTCATAACGAAATCCTGCTGATCTGCAGCCGGGACATCCTTGCGCCAACCCTCAAGCGCTTGTCGATGTTCGTAATGCGTGCAAAAGCCAAGCTCACTGATGCGACCGATGCGTTTGAGTTGCGCGGATTGACCGGCTCCGCGGTTGCGCGGTTTGCCGAAATTGCTGCTGCTCCGTGGAGCAAGCTGGACATCGGCGCCGCCAGCCTGGTTCTCCTGTACCCGGCCGACGGGGCTTCGCGCGCGTTGTGGATTGCGCCGGTCGGTGAGACGGTTCCGGTGGAAGAGCCTTTAAGTATTGCGAGCTGGCAACTCGGCGAGGTACATAGCGGCATCGCCACGATTACCGCCGCTACGGTCGAGGCCTTTGTACCGCAGATGCTGAATTACGAGTCCGTGGGAGGCGTCAATTTCAAGAAGGGCTGTTACCCCGGACAGGAGGTGGTGGCGCGCAGCCAGTTTCGTGGCACTTTGAAGCGCCGCGCATTTTTAGCCCATTCGGATGCACCGATGGCAGCCGGTGAAGAAGTGTTCCGGGCCGACGACGCAAGTCAACCCTGCGCCACGGTAGTTCAGGCGGCAAGCGCGTCATTGGGCGGATTCGACGCGATTATTTCCGGGCAGGTGGCAGCGTTGCAATCGCAGCCGTTGCGGCTCGGTTCAGCCGGCGGTGCGGCAGTAGAGATTCGGACAATGCCGTATGCGTTGCTGGACGACATCTAGTGATTTGTCCCATCAAGAGTGCAACACTCCACTAGCGCTGTTCAAGGGAATCTGCGCGGCTCCAGCGCGCGGGCCATCTCGATGTGCGGCACGTCCGCCTCCATAAACGGCTTACCGATTGCGTTGAACCCCAAGCGGGAATAGAACTCCTGCGCACTGCATTGGAAAGACAACACCACGCGGGTATCGCCGCGTTCAGCAGCATGCTGCATCAGCAAATGCACAACCGTGCGGCCAAGACCGGTGGCACGCAGAGCACTGCTGACAGCCACCCGGGCAATTCTCGCTATGCCCGGACCCTCCTGCATCAAGCGCCCTGTCGCCACCGCCTGGCCCAGGCGATTCAAAACCAGCGCGTGTACCGAATCGAGATCGGAGGCATCCTGCCCCAAGCCCGGATCGATCTTGAACTCCTCCACAAAAACCGACTGGCGCAGCGCGCCGGCTTGCGTCCCGAGATCGCCCCACGAACCCAGGCGCACCTCCATCGGCGACAAGTTGGCTTCATACGACTCCAACAGATCGCGCAGGACCGGCGGAACCGGTTTCGGCATTTGTGTTGCCGGGTCGGCAAACACATAAACCATTTCAGCGTCGACCAGCAATGTATCGCCCCGGAAAATTGCGCCGCGAAAAAGCACGGATGAATTACCGATACGCTGGCACTTCATGCCTATATCCAGCAAGTCGTCCAAGCGCGCCGACCCGTGATATTCGAGGCTTGATTTTTTTACATACAGGTCCCCTCCCAGCGCTGCCGGTATGGACTCGTAGGGGATGGCCAGCGCGCGCCAATAATCGGTGAAAGCCACGTCGATGTACATCAGGTAATGCGGATTGAAAACAATACGCTGCATGTCCACCTCTGCCCAGCGCACGCGCAGGCGGTGGTTGAGGCGGAAATCCTCTCGGCTCGGTTGGCGGGTCGGTGCATTCATGAAGTGGATTGGGGCCGGGCTTGTTGTTGCTACAGTGTGTCGCTTCATCCTACATCGCGAATTGCCATGGCATTGATCTATTACCTGACCCAGATCCAGTTTGAATTTGGCGCCATCAAGCTGCTGCGCCAGGAGTGCGATAGGGTCGGCATATTGCGCCCTTTGATCGTGACGGACCAGGGCGTCAAGGCGGCCGGCATTCTGCAAAAGGCGCTGGACGTATTGCCCGGCATGCCGGTGGCGGTATTCGACCGGACGCCGTCCAATCCAACCGAGGCCGCCGTGCGGGCCGCAACCGAACTGTTTCACTCCAAGTCGTGCGATGGGCTGATCGCCGTTGGTGGCGGTTCGGCCATCGACTGCGCCAAAGGCGTGGCGATCGCCGCCCGGCACGAAGGACCGCTGAAAAACTACGCCACGATAGAAGGCGGTTCCACACGCATCAGCGATCGTGCCGTGTCACTGATCGCCGTGCCCACCACCAGTGGTACCGGCAGCGAAGTCGCGCGTGGCGCGATCCTGATTCTGGACGATCACCGCAAGCTCGGCTTTCATTCCTGGCACCTGCTGCCAAAGGCCGCCATTTGCGACCCCGAACTCACACTCGGCTTACCGGCCCGTCTGACCGCCGCCACCGGCATGGACGCGGTTGCGCACTGCATGGAAACTTTCATGGCGCCGGCCTTCAATCCGCCGGCCGATGGCATCGGGCTGGACGGGCTGGAACGGGCCTGGCATTTTATTGAACGCGCCACCAGGGATGGCGACGACCGCGAGGCGCGCTTCAACCTGATGAGTGCGTCCATGCAGGGCGCCATGGCCTTCCAGAAGGGCCTGGGCTGCGTGCATTCACTGAGTCACAGCCTGGGCGGCATCGACCTGCGGCTGCACCATGGCACGCTCAATGCGATGTTCCTTCCGGCCGTGGTTGCATTCAATTCGCAGGCCGAGTCGGTTCAAAAGGAACGGCGCCTGGAACGGATGGCGCGGGTCATGGGATTGAAGTCGGCGGGTGACATACCGGCTGCCATAACCGATATGAATGCCCGCCTGGGGTTGCCAACCGGGCTCGCCGCCATGGGTGTGCACGCGGCGCAGTTCGAGCAGATCGTCACCGGAGCGCTGGTGGACCACTGCCATAAAACCAATCCGCGCATCGCCACCGCGGATGAATACCGGGCGTTGCTGGATCGGGCCATGTAGGGCCATCGCGCAGGCCGGTACACGCGCCGCAAGTGGCGTCAGCGCACTTATTTCCTGGCTGGCATTCTGGCGCCGACGTGTGCCTGATTGCGCGAGCGCGCGAGTTCTACCTGGCGCTGGCGCTCCGCAAAACCACGCTTTTGCGCCTCGGTCTTGAAATCGAAACAGTGGGGGCACGTAATGCCCTTTTCATACCGAGGCGAAGCCTTTTCGACTGTACCCAGCGGCCGGCGGCACGAGCGGCATAACTCCAGCGGGCCTTGCAGCAGTCCATGGCCCACTGACACGCGTTCATCGAAAACGAAACATTCACCTTGCCACTGACTGCTGTCTTGCGGCACCTGCTCCAAATATTTCAGGATGCCGCCCTGCAAATGGTAGACATCGTCGAAGCCGCGTTGACGCAACAGCGCAGTCGATTTTTCACAGCGGATGCCACCGGTGCAAAACATGGCGATCCGGGGTTTCTTGCCATCCACGGCAGCCAGCGCATTTCCAGATTTTGATTGCTCCTCGATCCATGCGGGCAAATCTGAAAAGCTCTTTGTCTTTGGGTTCAGCGCGCCGGCAAAGGTGCCGATTGCCACCTCGTAGTCGTTGCGCGCGTCAACCAGTACTACGCCGGGTTCGGAGATCAGCGCGTTCCAGTCCTGAGGTTTAACGTATTGTCCCGCCGTTCGGGCTGGGTCGAGACCGGCCACCTGCATCGTCACGATCTCCGCTTTCAGCCGTACCTTCATGCGATAAAACGGCAACTCCGCAGCCCACGATTCCTTGTGTTCCAGGTCCGCGAGGCGAATGTCCGCATGCAGCCACTTCAACACCGCAGCCACACCGCCGGGCGCTCCGGCAATCGTGCCGTTGATGCCCTCAGAGGCCAGCAATATTGTTCCCTTGACCTGGTTATCCTGGCATACCGTCAGAAGAGGAGTCTGGATTTGCGCGAAGTCGGGCAAGTCGACAAACTTGTAGAAGGCGGATGTCAGAAAACGGGACATGGAGTTGGAGGGTCAGTGCAAGATGGAGATTCGACCGCGTGGCTGCAAATGTCATCGACGGTTCTGCAAGGTCCAGTCGATCGGATCCTGCTGCAACACCATGTCGATGTCCAGTGCCAGCACTTCACCGACCGCACCTGGAAAACTGACGGCCATTTGACGCTGGTTCATGCGTGCATCCTTGGCGCGGGCGCGCCAAGCCGCCAAATGGATCACGCCGGCCAGCGGTTCGTAAGCATCCTGGTCGAACGGCGCGTCCTGATGCTCCAGCGCCTCGACGATTGGCAGCGGAAACAGCCACTTGCGCGCCAGTCCCGCGCCAACCTGAGCATAGCTGTAACCGAACGCCCGGCACTCGGCCATTGCGCGCCGCGGATCCAGGGCCGGCACGTCAGCGTCGAGCGTGGCCATGTCAGCCGGCATCGCGATGCGCATTGCCAATTCACCCATCAGATGAATCAGACCGGCGGTAAATGCCGCTTGCTGGTGCTGCTGCACCACGCCTGCCAGCGAGCGGGAGACCTTGGCAACGTCCAGGCTGTAGTTCCAGTAGTGCTGCAAGTTGATGCCAGGCACCGCTTTCATCGAAGCGCTGGTAGCCGAGGCCGTCACCATGGTACGAACGTGGCCGAGGCCAACCAGCGCCAGCGACTCCGACACACTGTGAATACGCTGGGACAGCTGGAAAAAACCTGAATTGGACAGTTGCAGCAGGCGTGTCGTAAGCGCCGGGTCGGTGCTGATGAGCAGCGTAATTTTTTTCAGATCCGGCTCCTCCCGCTCCAGTTCACTCAGCAACAAGGCTACTACTTTGGGGATGCTGGGGAGGGTGAACTGGGAGGCCAGGAGGGAATTCAGTTGCATGGAACGCAGGCTCCGGTCAGGTTAAAGCGCAAACGTCGAATTATCGATGGCTTGCATCGATTCGCAGTGTCGATGCAAGCCATCGATAATTGGCAGTAAGATTTTGCGCCAAAGGCAGACCTAGTTCCCATCAAGCAAATCCATCGAGAGAGAAGTAATGGTTCATTGCATTGTTCAAGCCTTGGCATGTGTTGCCTGTGCTTCAGCGGCGAGCGCATTTGCGATGGCAAATAGCTGCATTGCGCAGTCCGGCGCAGGCATTACGCCGGTGGTGGAGCTCTATACCTCTGAGGGGTGCAGCTCATGTCCGCCGGCGGATCGCTGGGTTTCGGGCCTGAAGCGGCAGGCAGGCGACAGTCCGATGCCAGTTATAGAAGCTTTTCATGTGGGGTACTGGGACTACATCGGCTGGATCGACCGTTTTGCCAGCCCGGAATACACCGCACGTCAGCGGCAAATCGCCAGTTGGAACCAGCAGCGTTCCATCTATACCCCGCAGGCAGTGTTCAACGGCCAGGACTGGCGCGACTGGAATTCGGCCGGCAATACCTTGCCGGTGAGCAAGGAGCCAGCCCATGCTTCCATCAGTTTGAAACAACTCGGCGCTGACCAGTTCGAAGCAGTTGTCACGGCGGACACAAAAGCGCCCGCTTCGTGGAGCGCTTACTGGACCGTGACCGAACACGGCCATAGCTCCAAAGTGAAAGCCGGCGAAAACGCCGGTGAGTTGCTGCAGCACGACTATGTGGTGCGCCAGTACACGCCGGCCGGCGACTATCGCAGCGACCCAGCTACATCACAGAAGCTGACGTTGCGCTCCATCAGCGCCACACCGGGCCACGCACGTCAGATCAATCTGGTAATTTTCGACAACCGGACCGGCAGGACACTACAGGCGGTCTCAGCCGGTTGTTGAACCGAGGGATATTGGCTGAGCGAGTAATGGGCTATGCTTGACGTGGTCAGTCGCGGACTACTGTTCAAGGCTGGTCCCTTGCCGTGGCAAATACCCAGTCCCTCCCACCGCTTCAGCAACATTCCGCCGCATGGTACGGCCCCGATATGGCGCGGCGGGAGGCTGAGTGGTTGCATTGCCTCAGTGCGCGGGAAGTACGCGAGCTTGAGAACGCGGCAGAGCCATGGATCAACCTGCCAGACGGACTCACGGCAATTGGCGCCGACGCTTTCAAGCTGCCAACGCTGGGGGTCAAATTGCTGGCACTGCGCCAGGAATTGATCCACGGTCGAGGGTTCGGAATGCTGCGTGGGCTTCCCATAGAGCGTTACACCGAACACCAAATACAACTAATTTTTCGCGGTTTGGGCAGCCATCTGGGTATGGCGAGATCACAAAACGCGCAGGGCCATCTATTGGGTCATGTACGCGATCTTGGTTTAAGCAGCCAGGATCCCGGCGTGCGGGTCTACCAGACCAATGAACGTCAGACCTTCCATACGGATTCAGCCGATGTCGTAGGGTTGTTGTGCTTAAAAAATGCCATGTCGGGCGGAGATTCACTGCTTGTGAGTTCGTCCACGATTTTCAACGAGTTGCGGCATCAATGCCCCGAATTGCTCTCTTTGCTGCTGCAACCCGTCGCTACGGACCGGCGCGGCGAAGTGCCCGTCGGACAGGCGCCGTATTTCCTGATTCCGGTTTTCAGCTACTACAAGCACCACCTGACCGCGATCTACCAAAGGCAATACATAGACTCGGCCCAGCGTTTCAGCGATGCGCCACGCCTCGGCGAGCAACAGTTGCAGGCGCTGGACCGGTTCGATGGACTTGCCAATAACCCCGAATTGCATTTTTCGATGCGCCTCGCGCCCGGTGACATGCAGTTCGTCTACAACCATGCCCTGTTGCATGACCGCACCGCATTCGAAGATTGGCCGGAGCCCCGGCGCAAACGCCACCTGCTGCGCTTGTGGCTTGCCGTGCCGGGTGACCGGCCGCTGCCTGCATGTTTTGCCGCGCGTTATGGCTCGCTGGAGATCGGCAAGCGCGGCGGCGTGATGACCGGGCAAAGCGGGTAAAGCGGAGTAGAAGCGCGCCAGCCGATCGAGTCGGCTGGCCATGGACATTTGTAATCCGAATTCTTACAGACGGTCTAGTCAAACGGCGACTTCCGCATTTGGCGCCGCGAACTAAAGTTGGGTCCAGGGGCGCCGTGCCCGTTTTGAGTGTTCGACCCAATCCAAGGAAACATCGTGAATCCACTAATCCGCGCCCCCTCTCCTGCCCTAGGTTCAGCAAAAATTGGCGCCTTCCGGACACCGGCTTTGACGGACGCCACGCCCATCACCGAGGAGCGCCTGCCGTTCTCGGTGAGGATCGTAAGCAACGAAGAAGACTTGTCCAAAGCGGTAGTAATCCGGCATGCGGCTTATGCGCGCCACATGCCCATATTCGCGGAAAAGTTACGCGAGGCCGAATCGCTGGATGCCGCGCCGGGCGTGGTGGTGCTGTTAGCCGAATCCCGGCTCGATGGTTCAGCTCTCGGTACTTTGCGGATCCAGACCAATGCCCACATGCAGCTCACGGTCGAGCAGTCCATCGAGTTGCCGCGCTGGATGCGCGACCGGCCATTGGCCGAGGTCACGCGGCTCGGAATAACCGGCGGTTCCATAGGCCGTCTGGTGAAAATGGTGCTCATCAAAGCGGCTTTCCAGTATTGCGAACACGAAGATATCGAGTGGGCCGTGGTGGTGGCCCGTCCGCCGCTCGACCGGCAATACGCACAACTCATGTTCGAGGACCTTTACCCCGCGCAAGGACTGGTTCCCGTGCGCCACGTCGACAACATTCCCCACCGGGTGATGGCATTCGAGATCGAGACCGGACACCAGCGCTGGGCTGAAGCGGAACACCCGCTTCTCAATTTCTTCAGCTACACACGCCATCCGGACATCGCCTTGCAGTTCTCGCAGCCGATGCATACCGGCGAACTGTTTCCCCATCCTTCCATGGCGCGGGTTTCACAACCGCTGGGCCGCATACCTGTCTGATTGGCGCCACGCCAGGAGACCTACGGCAGTCACGGAGGCCGGCGGGGCGATCTTCAGGTTGACTAAAACCCGGGCGTGCGTAGACTACCCCAACGTTGGATGGGTTCCAATGATGACAAGGGCGCATGTCGGAGCGGATTTTGTTTTGGAGTGCATCAACGACTTCGCGCCTTCGCGTGGCGCTGGAGTTGGTGCTATGGGTCCTGTCGATTTATGTAGTGCCGATTTTCATCGCGCTGGTATCGATTGCCGCACTGGTGTTGTGGAGCGATCAATATCCGGTTGGCGGCGGCAAACCCCTTGAATTGCGCATAGTCGATTCCGGCCCCGCCAGCCTGACACCAGCCCAGGCGCGCAGCCAACTCCAGTCCGCGCGCCTTACCCCTTTCTTCGATACCCAGCGATCCGAAGCTCCGGTCTGGTTCGGTTTGAATGTCGCCCGACAAGCCGATGGTGACGTGATGGTCGAATTTCCGTCGCGCCATGGAGTTGATCTTGCTTGCTGGGACGCGGCCTCGCTGCGGCCCCTGGGCGAGTCTTCCCGATCCGGCTTCCAGGGATTGCTGGAGCCCGTCAAGGCTGGTTTCGCGCTGCGGCTCGGCGGGACGGAAAACGCCGTGTTGTGCCGCGGTTCATTTGTCGGACCAGCGCGTCTGACCGCGATTGCATGGTCGGATGACGATTTAAATCGATCCATCAACGAGTTCCACCGCAATTCCGGCCTGCTGGACGGCGGATTGATCGTGCTGGCCGCATTCGTGTTGATGACGGCTTTGATCAACCGGCAAATTCTGTATGTCCTGTTTGCCGCGTGGTTGGTCGTTACGCTGCGTATGGGCGCCCTTTCCGCCGGCTGGGACATTCAGTGGCTGGGCCACCAGGTGCCAGCGCAGTGGTTGTCGCAAGGCCGGTCGGTAACCATGGCTATCTACGCCCTGTTGACGTTGTCCTTATACCGCGCGCTGTTCCAGGACGAACTCACCAAAACCCGCTATGCAACGCCGATCAGCGTTACCCATTGGTTGTGCCTGCCTTTTCTGCTGACATCCTTTTTTCTGCCGTACAAATTCTGGTTGCCCGCGATGTGGCTGGTCGCCGGCTCGGGACTGGTCCTGATGACCTTCAGCCTGGTCAGCATTTTGCGGCGCACGCACTCACGCGTGGCGATGTGGTATGGCGCTTCGCTGACGGTTATTTTCCTGTCGGGTCTGTCCGAGATACTGGCCGCGGCCTGGGGACTGAAGCAGTTGGTAGGTGCCGCCAACTTCGTCACCGTTGCGCTGTTCTCGAGTTTGCTGGCGGCGCTGGCGATTGCCGAGCAGATGCGACAGGAACACGAGCAGCGGCTGCAGGTGCAGGCTGAACTGGAGCACAACTTCCATGCCATGCCGATCGGCCTGTTCACGCTCGATGCGCAGGGCCGTTTTCTGAGCGCGAATCCAGCATTGCAGGGCATGCTTGGACGCAATGTGCTGGCCATCGGAAGCAACTCCTGGCAGCAGCATTTCGATCAGGGCGCCTGGACGCAGTTGCACCACTTCGTTTACAACCAGGTGGACGGCGAACTGGAGATCAAAGGCAAGAAGCCGCTTGACGCAAGCGAGCCGCGTCGTTTCCTGGTCAAGGCAACCCTGGCAAATGACAAGATTGAAGGGTCTTTGCAGGACGTCACGGAAAAATCCCGCGCCGCGGAAGACCTGAATTTCCTGGCTTACAACGACCCGTTGACAAAGGTCCTGAACCGACGCGGCATAGAAAACGCCTTTAACGAGGCGTCCGCGCTTTCGACTCAGGGCAAACCGTTTGCGCTGGCCTATCTCGATCTGGACCGCTTCAAACTGATCAATGACCTGTACGGCCACAGCGTCGGGGACGAAGTTTTGCAGCAGGTCTGCAGACGCGTCACAGACGTGATATCGGGCGCCATACTTGTCGGCCGGGTCGGCGGCGACGAATTTGTCGTGCTCTTGCCCGATACCAAGATGCCGCTGGCCGCGCTGGTTTGCCAGGGCATTGTGCGCAGCATCGTCAGCGCTCCGTTTCGCGTCGGCGAGAAGGCCTTCCACGTGCGCGGGTCGATCGGGCTGATCGAAGTCAGCCCCGGCACCATGATCAAGGACGCCTTGTCCACGGCGGACCGCGCTTGTCGTGAAGCCAAACGTGGCCACAGCGATGGACTGGTCGTTTACGAGCGCACCGCCGTGGCTTTCCGCGAACACGAAGCCGAACTGCAACTGGTCGAACTTCTTTCGACCAGCGCCGCGACGGATGGCCTGTTTCTGGTCATGCAGCCCATCATGTCGCTCAAGGCGCCACACGATTCGCTCAACTTCGAGGTTTTGCTGCGCATGAAGGGAGCGGACGGCAAGCTCGTGCCAACCGACAGGCTGATCTCGGCGGCCGAGAACAGCGGACGCATGGGCGTGATCGACCGCTGGGTTCTGTCCACCACGCTGGCCTGGCTCAGCACTTACCAGAGGCGCCTTACCAATACCCGTTTCGTCTGCATGAACCTCAGTGGCGCATCGCTTAACGACGAAAAATTCATGCAGGACGTCTTCGGCATGCTGGCCGCCAATATCGACATCGCGCGTCACCTGTGCATCGAGATCACCGAAAGCGTGGCGTTGCACGACCTCAACAACACGCGCCATTTCATCGACACCGTGCGCAGCTATGGCGCCAAGGTCGCGCTGGACGACTTCGGCGCGGGTTACACCTCGTTCTCGTACCTCAAGGAATTGCCAGCCGATCTGTTGAAGATCGATGGCAGCTTCATCGTCAACATGAACGGCCACCCGGCTAACGTGGCCATCGTCGAGGCGATCGTCAACCTGGCTGGCAACCTCGGTATGCAGACCATCGCCGAGTGGGCCGAAGATACCGCGACAGTGCAGACCCTGACCGAAATCGGGGTCGATTATGTGCAGGGTTATATCGTGGCGCGCCCGATGTCGCCCGAGATGCTGCTGACCGCGGAGTCTTCCGCGAGTTTCATCCGCGACGAGCAGTTGCTGAGCTTCACCAACATCCTGGGCAAGACCGAGGACATCCGGGCACAGGTCGATCTGTTCGACCAGAAAACCGCCCGGCAGGTGCACTGAGCGGGCGCTTATTCGCCCGAACGCAGAGCCTGTTTCAGGCTGGCGCCGATTTCCGGCCTTTCGGCAAATGGGTCGGTTGGATTACGTGCCAGCATGACGTCATCGAGCCTGTTTTGCACCGACTTGATGCCCTTCGGATGGCTGTAGATATAAAAGCGATTGGCGGCGACCGCGTCAAACACCAGTTGTGCAACGTCGGCAGCCGATACTTTCCCGGACCCCACCGCTTTTTTGGACATGGCCTCGCCAATCAACTGGCTTTTGGTTGGCTTGGCATCCGTTTCCTGTAGCTCCAGCGGGCGATTGCGCTGGCTTTGGGTAATGCCGGTGGGAACGAAAAACGGGCATAAGACGCTGGCACCGATCCGGTCGGTGACGAGCGCCAGGTCCTGGTACAACGTCTCCGACAAGCTGACCACCGCGTGTTTACTCACGTTGTAAACGCCCATATTGGGGGGGTTTAACAAGCCCGCCATGCTGGCGGTATTGACGATGTGGCCGCTGTAAGCAGGGTCGCGCCGCGCTGCTTCCAGCATCATCGGCGTAAACACGCGCACGCCGTGGGCGACACCCATCAGATTGACGCCCAGTACCCACTCCCATTCCTTGACGCTGGTTTCCCAAATCAGCCCTCCAGCCCCAACTCCGGCGTTATTGAATACAAAATGGGGCGCACCGAATCGCTCGAAGACCTTACGGCCCAGCACTTCGACTTCCGCCGCTTTTGAGACGTCCAGCCGGACCGCAAGTACCGGCGCGCCCGTTGATTGCATTTCCTGCGTTGCCTTTTCTAGTGCGTCCTGTTGCACGTCGGCCAATACCAGGTTCATGCCCAGCCGTGCGCCGATACGCGCGCATTCCAGGCCGAAGCCTGAGCCCGCGCCGGTGAGGACGGCGGTCTTGTTTTTAAAGTCGGTGATCATTTCCGTTCCGGGGTCTTAAGGGTTTCAGGTGTTCGAGGATGCGGGTGCCAGAGCATTTCCAGGTGATCTATGCCGTCTTCGATATACGGCACGCCGGCGTCGGAAAAACCATGGCCCTGGTAAAACCGTGCAAGCCGGGCCTGGGCGCCGATGCGGATGACTTGCCGGCCCCACAGTTCTCCGATCGAGGCCATCGCGCGCTCCACAAGAACACGCCCGATACCGGCACCGCGGCAGCTGCCGCGAGTGACGATGCGCCCTATGCTGGCTTCCGCGAATTTGACGCCGGGTCCGAAGCAACGCGCATAGGCCACAAGCTCGCCGCTGATGTGGCCCTGCAAATGCATTGCCAGCGCATCCGAACCGTCAAGATCCTGAAAAGCACAGTTCTGCTCAACCACGAACACTTCGCCGCGCAACTGCAGCAACGCGTACAACTCGGGCACGTTCAGACTATCGAAAGGCGACAGCTTCCAGCGAATATCAGGTTCAGAACTCATGCGGCCCGCACGGCTCGCATCACGTAGCCGATACGCGGGAAATGAACATGTACGGTTCCGGCGCGTTGATCCACCCGGCGCAGCGTGTAGTGCATACGCGTGGCGGCGATCAATTCGCCTGTCGAAGGTTCTGGACCAAAGCTGTCGCTGATGATGGTCACCTGGCTGCCCAGAGGTATGCCATGGTCGTCTTGGAACACCGCGTCGTGTAACGCCGCCGGGGTGGCGTTGGCCGCGACGGTGATGGCTTCACTGGCTTGCAGGTCGCTCCCCTGCGTGCTGGCAATAGCGGCGATACGGTCCATCCAGGCCAGCACCACCGGTGTTGCATCCAGAATGCCGGCCATGACGCTGGTGCGATTGCGCGTAAACCACAATGGGTGATAGGCCGCGAAATCCGCCACGCAGGCCTCCTGCCCCAGCAGATACGGGTGCTCTTCCAGCATATTGGCCAGCCGTCGCAGGTAGGACTTGTAAGCCGCTGCCGCATCGGCGGGGCCCAGGCGAGGCACGGCAACACGCATTTTGGCGCGGTCTTCGGCGAACGATTTTCCAGTTTCGGGCGATGAACCGGCAAACAGTTGGGCAACCCCGGCGGCGCTGAAGTTGTAGCCCATCGAGGCCCAGAAAAGGGTGTTGTCGGACCATTGCGCGATCAGCCGCGCGGCGCCCTTGTTGCGCGCCGGATACAAGGGCGGCGCCGGCTGGATTTGTTCCAGCACATCACAGATCAAAGCGGTGTCGCAATAAATGTCCGCGCCGATCTGCAGGATCGGTGTCTTGCGGTAACCGCCGGTCAGAGCCACCACTTCGGGCTTTGGCATCACCGTCGGGATCACAACCGACTTCCACGGCAGCTTTTTGTACCCGAGGACCCGGCGAATTTTTTCGGCGAACGGAGAAGTCGGGTAGTGGTGAAGAATCAGATCGCGCATCGCGCCTCGGTCGACAGGAAAAGAAGAATGGTGGTTCATGGTTTTAATACGGTCGTGCCCGCTCCAGAATAGCGTCGAAGTCAATCCCGCTGCCCAATGTGCCAAACGCCTGCCCCCAGTTACCCGCCAGACGCGAGTCGCAGAAGGCGCCGAAGACCGCGTCCGGAGCACTCTGGTACAGCAGCGCGGCCTGTATCGTCAGCGCCAGATCCTGGGCCAGCCGCCGGGCCTCCAGTTCAGAAGTCATCTCCTCGACCCGATCGGGCAAGGATCGCGCCATCCGGTCCAGCGCCGGATGTGCGCCCCTGGCAGGAGCCAGTTCCTGCATCAGCGCCGCAACGGTGTCGGCCTTGCGCAGCGCACGCAACAGGTCGATGGCCATGATGTTGCCCGCGCCTTCCCAGATCGAGTGAAGCGGCATTTCGCGGTAGATGCGCGCCATGATGCCTTCGCCGCCCTCCTCCACATAACCATTACCGCCCAGGCATTCCATCGCTTCCTGCGAAAAATGGCTGCCGCGTTTGCAAATCCAGAATTTGGCGATTGGCGTCAGCAGGCGCGCCACGGCGCGTTCATGCGGATCGTCAGGCGTGTCGAACGCCCGCGCAAGCCGAAGCGCCAGCGCACACGCGGCCTCGCTCTCAAGCGCGAGATCGGCCAGCACATTGCGCATCAGCGGCTGCTCGATCAGCGGTTTGCCGAACGCCTTGCGCTGCGTCGTGTGATGCAAGGCGATGCTAAGGGCCTGGCGCATCAGTCCACTCGTGCCCAAGGCACAGTCCAGCCGGGTCATGCTGCCCATCTCCAGGATCTGGGCGATGCCGCGCCCCTCGGCACCTACAAGCCATGCAGTGGCATCGACAAACTCAACCTCGGAGCTCGCGTTCGCCTTGTTGCCCAGCTTGTCCTTGAGGCGCTGGATACGAATGTCGTTCTGGGTACCGTCCGGCAGGACTCGCGGCAAGAACAGGCAGGACAGACCGCTTGTGGTCTGGGCCAGGATCAGGAATGCGTCGCACATGGGCGCCGAGAAAAACCATTTATGCCCGGTGACGCGGTAACGGTCGCCCCAGCGGTCGTCGCCGTCTGCCATCGCCTGGGTGGTGTTGGCCCGTACATCCGAACCACCCTGTTTTTCGGTCATGCCCATGCCCATCGTCACGCCGGGCTTGTTGCTCCATAAAGTGGGCGTGGGGTCGTAGGCGCGGCTGGCAAGTTTGGGTCCCCAGTCCGCATAAACGCCAGCATTGCCGCGCAACGCCGGCGTGACCGCGTAGGTCATGGAAATGGGACACAGGGTGGACGGCTCCAGTTCGGTGAACAGCATGAAGCCCGCAGCCCGCTGAACGTGCGCCCAGGCCCCTGGCTCCGCGGTCCACGGCGTACCGTGCAGGCCGGCCCCGACCGCCAGATCCATCAGCGCGTGGTAACTTGGGTGAAACTCCACCTGGTCGATGCGCTGGCCGACCCGGTCGTGGCTGTGCAACACGGGAGTATGGATGTTGGCGAGCCGCGCGTGCCCCTGCATCTCGCGGCTGCCGAGCACGGCACCGAGCGCGGCCAACGGGGCCGTGTCCAGCCCGGGTGTGTTGAATTTGAGCGCCGCGTGCAGCCCCTGGTTGCCGGCAAACAAGTTGTAGTCGGCCAGCGCCAGCGGCTGGTTGAAGACTTCGTAGGTGGTGTGGTGCATGGTTTCAGACCGTTAACAGCCGTGTTCAAACCAGCTTGACCAGCTGCTTGCCGAAATTATGCCCCTTGAGCAAACCCAGGAACGCCCGTGGCGCCGTGGCGATACCTTGTGCGATGCTTTCGCGCGGGCGCAGTTTGCCGCTTATCGCCAGAGTGCTCAATTCCTTCAGTGCGCCAGGCCAGAGTTCGGTGTATTCACTCACCGTAAAGCCCTGCAATTTAAGCCGGCTCGTCAGTATCAGTTGTGGATTGGCCATGGGTATCGGCGTGCCGTCGTAACCGGCCACCAGGCCGCAAACCGCGATGCGTCCGTGCATATTCATCAGCGGCAATACAGCGTTCTGCACCATGCCGCCAACGTTCTCGAAGTAGCTGTCGATACCTTGCGAACAAGCTTGTGCCAGCGCGCGGGACAGGGATGCGGCATCCTGGTGCGGCTTGTAGTCGATACACGCGTCGAACCCCAGCTCTTGCATGGCGTAGCGGCATTTATCCGGACCGCCGGCGATGCCCACGACCCGGCAGCCACGCGCCCGGGCCAGGGCCGCCACGGCACTGCCCACCGCGCCGCTGGCCGCACTCACCACCACTGTTTCGCCAGTTCTGATTTCGCAAATCTTCACCAGCCCGAGCCACGCCGTGATGCCGGGCATGCCGACCGCACCCAGGTATTGGCTCAACCCAATGGCGCTGGTGTCTACCTTGCGCAGCCCGTGTTGCGCATTGGAATCCATGACGCAGTATTCCTGCCAGCCGCCCCGCCCCACCACCGTGTCCCCGACCTGGTAATACGCACTGCGCGACTCGACCACCTCGCCTGCCGTGGCGCCTACCATGACCTGGCCAAGCGCTTGCGGAAGCGCGTAACTTTTAGCGTCGTTCATGCGACCGCGCATGTAGGGGTCCAGGCTCAGGTAATGGTTGCGCACCAATACCTGTCCTTCGCCTAAAACCGGCGTTTCGACCATCACCAGCTTGAAATTGCTTTCGCTTGCCGGACCGGACGGGCGATTGTCCAGAAGAATCTGGCGATTGGCGGGCATACGATCTTTCCGTGGCTTCAGTCGGTGGCAATGACACCGGCGGCGGCACCGTTGCCAGGCTTCGCGTCGGCGCGCCGAACATATTTGAAAGTACCGGTGCCATGTGCGCAAAGCCGGCCCTGTGCGTCGGTGATTTTTGCTTCTACAAAAGCCAATGTTTTGGTGCGCTGCATCAGGTGGCCCCGGGCCGTCAGTGGGCCTTTCGCCGGCAGCATGAAACTGGTTTTCATTTCTATAGTCACCACACCCATGTCTTTTTGCACACTGCGCGCGGCGGCCGCCATCGCAACATCCATCAGGGTCATCGACGCGCCGCCATGCGTGACGCCAAATGAATTGAGATGTTCGTCCCGCGCCTGGTAGATGATTTCAGACTCGCCGGCATCGAACAGCGCCAGCTCAAAGCCGAGATGGGTAACAAAAGGAACCTCGACGCCGAATTTCATGGGGCGCTTGCGTTCAGCCGCCGGTGACGATCGACACGCCACCGTCCACAGCCATGTATTGGCCGGTGATGTGCTTGCCGGCGTCCGACGCATATAACAGGGTGATGCCCTTGAGATCTTCGTCGTCGCCCAGGCGCAGCAAAGGGGCGTGCGAGGCCATCGCTTTCTCACCGATCGATTTGATGGTGCTGGCTGTCAATCGGCTCGGGAAGAAGCCCGGACAAATCGCGTTCACCGTGATGTTGTACTTGCCCCACTCCGCGCCCAGCGCACGCGAGAAATTGATCACCGCGCCCTTGGATGTGTTGTAGGCAATCATCTGCAACTCGGGCGGATTGCCGCCCAGGCCCGCGATCGACGCGATATTTATGATGCGTCCGCTGCGTTGTTCGATCATGCAGCGTTTGGCGATGTGCTGGCACATGATGAAGTAACCGCGAATATTGAGGTTCATCACCTTGTCCCATGCCGCTACCGGGTGGTCTTCGGCTGGCGCGCCCCAAGAAGCGCCGGCATTGTTGACAAGGATATCGACCCGGCCCAAACGTTCGAGTGTTTCATCGGCCAGCCGACGTATGTCGGCCTCAACCGCGCAGTCGGCAGCGATCCAGCGTGCGTCTATGCCCGCCGCCTGCAGTTCGGCCACCGCATCTTCCAGGTCGGCCGCCTTGCGCGAGCTCAGCATCACGCGGGCACCGGCTTCGCCCAACGCATGGGCCATTTGCAGCCCCAGGCCGCGTGAGCCGCCAGTTACCAGGGCGGTCTTGCCCGTCAAGTCGAAAAGTTGTTGTACCGTACGTGCCATAGTGCAACTCCAAACGTCTCAGGGCTCTTCGCGCAGTCGCGATCGAACGTAGACAAGGCCTGCTCCGATCAGCGCCACAAAGCCTCCCACCAGCATCATTTCAACACCCGCGCCGTCCTGCTCGCGCGCCATGAACCCGCCAAGCACCAGCGTCAACAGGCCGCCGTAGATCAACACCCAGATCAGTGCTTCTAGCCGCATCAACCCGACGTGGGCGGTACCGTTGTATTTCTTGAAGAATGACATCAGAAGGCCCCTTCCGGCAAGTTGGCGCAGGTCATGTCGCGGCTTTCAACCGCACGCAGCCAGGCGCCCGTTTTCGGCAATTCGTAGTGGTAAAAATAACGCGTTGCCGCAAGTGTGCCAGTGGTCGCCAGCTGGCTCGTGTGAGGATCGAACTTTAGCGCCGCCAGTGCTACATCGAGCCAGATCCATGCCAGCACACCATGGCCAAAGGCCTGCATATAAGGCACCGCATTGGCCAGTGCCTCGGTCGGATTGCCGGTAACCCATGCGGCTTGGGCCGCTGCGGCGATATGCTCCCAGGCGGCCGCCAGGTCGCGTGCATAAGGCGCCAGATTGGCTAGCAATCCTGCGTGGTCACCGGTCGCCTTGATACGCGCCAACAGCAGCGCCAGCGCCCGGCCGTTTTCCATCACGACCTTGCGGCCTAGCAGGTCCGTGGCCTGAATGCCGTGCGTGCCCTCATGAATCATGTTGAGCCGGTTGTCGCGCCAATACTGCTCCACCGGGAAGTCGCGCGTATAACCGTAACCGCCGTGAATCTGGATCGCCAGCGAGTTGGCCTCCAGGCACCATTCGCTGGGCCAGCTCTTGGCGATCGGGGTTAACACCTCCAGCAGTAAACGCGCTTCGTCCGCCGCCTGTGCTTGACCGGTGTGGTGTTCATCGACCAGGCGCGCGCAATACAACTCCAGCGCCAGGGCGCCTTCGCAATAGGACTTCTGCGCCAACAACATACGTTTTATGTCCGCGTGTTCGATGATTCGCACCTGGGCCCTGGACGGGTCCTTGCCGCCGATCCCAGGGGGCCTGCCCTGCGGACGGTGGCGCGCGTAGTCGAGCGACGCGTGATAACCCGCCATGCCCAGCATGGTGGCTGCCGTGCCGACACCGATACGTGCCTCGTTCATCATGTGGAACATGCAACGCAGCCCCTCATGCGGCCGCCCCACCAGATAACCCACGGCACCGGCGCGGCCTCCCACCCGGTACTTGCCTTCGCCAAAATTGAGTAGCGTATTGGTGGTGCCGCGCCATCCCAACTTATGGTTGAGTCCGGCCAGCGCAACGTCGTTGCGTTCACCGGTCAGCTGGCCTTTGATGTCCACGAGTTTCTTGGGCACGATAAAAAGCGAGATGCCCCGGGTGCCGGGGATCAGCTGGCCGTCCGGCCCCGGAATTTTTGCCAGCACCAGATGGATGATGTTCTCGGTCAACTCGTGTTCGCCCGAAGAAATCCACATCTTGTTGCCGGTCAGACGGTAACGCGGTCCCAGCGGATCGTCCGGGAAACCATCACCATCGGCGACAGCACGGGTCGTGATGTCGGACAAGCTGGAGCCGGCTTGCGGCTCGCTCAGGCACATGGTGCCGGCCCAGCGGCCCGAGAACTCGTTGACCGCGAACACTGCTTTTTGCGCCGGTGTTCCGTGCACCAGCAAAAGGTTCGCATTGCCGACCGTGAGGAGATTGCTGCCGATGCTGACCGACGCCAAAGCAAAGAAGGCATTGGCGCTGGCGTTGACGGTGTACGGCAGCTGCATGCCGCCGAGTTCATAGTCCTGTGCGGCGCCAAGCATGCCGGACTCCACATACGCCCGGTGGGCGTCGTGCGTGGCTTGCGGAAGAATTACCCGCTCGCCATCGAAGCGCGGCTCCTGCGTATCCACAAGACGGTTGAACGGCGCATATTTTTCACGCGCTATCCGTTCGCAGGTGTCCAGCACCGCGTCGAAAGTTTCGCGCGAATGGTCGGCAAAACGCGGGCGCTGGTTCAGCGACTCGATATCCAGCCACTGGTAAAGCAGGAAGTTGAGAGTGGACCGCAGGCTCATGGCTGCCAAAGCGTATCTACAACGCGCGACTACAAAACTTCAAACACGCCCGCCGCACCCATGCCGCCGCCAATACACATGGTGACGACGACGCGCTTGGCGCCGCGGCGCTTGCCTTCGATCAGCGCATGACCCGTCAGGCGCTGGCCGCTGACGCCATAAGGGTGTCCCACTGCAATCGCACCGCCGTTGACGTTGAGCCGGTCCGCCGGAATAGCCAACTTGTCGCGGCAATACAGCACCTGCACCGCGAATGCCTCGTTGAGTTCCCACAGGTCGATGTCGGCGACCGTGAGTCCGAGCCGCGCGAGCACCTTGGGCACGGCGAACACCGGACCGATGCCCATCTCGTCGGGTTCGCAACCGGCCACGGCAAAGCCCAGAAAACGTCCAATCGGTTTTAGGCCCTTCTTCTGCGCCACCGACTCGTGCATGACGACTACCGCGCCAGCCCCATCCGAGAACTGACTGGTATTGCCGGCCGACATCAGGCCCCCGGGCAGGGCCGGTCGTATGCCACTGATGCCCTCCTTGGTGGTGCCTTCGCGTATGCCTTCGTCCTGACTGACGGTGACCTGTCTGGTGGTCAGCCCCATGACCTTGTCGGCCACGCCCGCCGTGACGGTGATGGGCGCGATTTCCGCATCGAACAGACCTGCGGCGCGCGCCGCAGTGGCCTTTTGCTGGCTCGCCGCGCCGTATTCGTCCATGGCGTCGCGGCCGATGTTGTAGCGCTTGGCCACGTTCTCGGCGGTTTGCAGCATGCCCCAGTAAATCTCCGGCTTGTTTTTGCCGAGCCATGGGTCGACCAGCATGTGTTTGTTCATTTCCTGTTGAACGCAGGAAATACTTTCCACGCCGCCAGCCACATAAATATCGCCTTCTCCGGCAATGATGCGCTGCGCCGCCATTGCAATAGTCTGCAAGCCTGACGAACAAAAACGATTCACCGTCATGCCGGAGACCGTCACCGGACAGCCGGCCCGTAGCGCGATCTGGCGCGCGATGTTGGCGCCCGTCGCGCCCTCAGGGTTGGCGCAACCCATGAGCACGTCTTCCACTTCGG
>JANYBQ010000023.1 GCA_025360705.1 Betaproteobacteria bacterium
CTGAATTGGTGGCCACTGGTGTTTCTGCAACGTCCACGGAGTCCAGTTCTGCATCCGTCAAGAGTCCCATGGTCCATAGCTCCAGATTGGAGTAAGGCACGCTGTTGCCACCGTTCGCGAAGCTTCCGAAGCCCGAGGAAGGCACCGAGGGCGGCTTGCGGTCCGGGCCGTTAGCCTGGTAGTTGGTGCCCCCAAGTGAGACCAGGCTGGATCGCTTCCATCCTCCCAACTGGCCACCGACGCTTGAATATCCCCAGTGGTTGGCCACCGAGGTCGGGATAATGAAATTGGCCGCAGCGTCGGTCGTCATGCCAAAGTGAAATCCATGCAGAAGTTCGTGCAACGCCGGCCCGGACTGAAGGTATGAGCGTTCTACGAGATAGACTGCGCCCAGTCGGCCGAATTGGGGACACGATGCGTTGTGAACGGAGCAGGTCTGAATCGACAGATTGACACCCGCGTACGAAAAGCCAGCCGACTCCGTGGAGTCAAGATCGAGCAGAACGATCACCACGTCGACCCCGTCCTTGAACGCAGCCCTGACGTCACTTACCAGACGCGTATTCAGCGCGTCTGGACCGCGGCCCGTCTTTGCCCCGGCAAGCTCCGCGTCGGACATGCGCCAACTGACGAAACAATCGCCCGCTTGCAAGGTGAACGGTCCGGTAGCCGCCACTGTTGGCGCAGCACTGCAGGTACCAGAGAACGTGCTTGCCGCAGATACGGGAGTGACCGGCGTAGAAGTCACAGTCGCAGGCGTATCGCCACCCCCACCTCCACCACAGCCCGCAAGCACACCCGACAAGACAACTCCAACGGCCGTTGCCAACCACTTCAAAACCCGTCTTTCCATGAAGTCCCCTTTTGAGATTGAAAATTTTTACCAGCTACGTGATCACTTTGTCAGCTATGCGCCGCAGCCCATTCAATTGAACACGGTGACCAACGTTACGACCACGCCGCACCGAGGTCATCATGCGTTTGCATGACGGCGCCTATTGAATTTTCGGCGGCCCATAGGCCCAAGCTGTAGCCAGTCCAACGAAAAATGGTTGGACGTAGTCGATAAGTTTCTTTAAGCTTCCGCCATTGCGCTCGCAGTTAGTAAAGCCCCGTAAAGATGGGCTGGAGAGGCCGGTATGCTGACAGACAAGAAATTCGACGACATCGTTGCCGGCTTCTACGGAGCCGCCAGCGGTGCGAAAAGCTGGAACGAAGCTCTCGTTCCATTCCAGCGAGCGATGTCGGCGATCGCGATTCAAGTGCACGCGGTTGACATGGCACAAGGGTGCATCGCGTTCAGCTACGAGGCCTCGGACATGCCTGCCGAGGCGTCTCTCGACTACATCCGCAGCTACAACCAGATCGACCCACGCGCCAATCTTGCAATCGCCTTGCCACTAGGCGAGTGGCTCAACTGCTGGGAACATTTTGACGACAACTTCGTTGCAAAGGATCGCTTTTACCAGGAGTTTTTGATTCCCTATGGCGGCCGTTACGTGAGCGGTTCCAAGATCGTGCAGGACGATTCGGTGAATGTCATCCTGGGCGTACACCGTGGTCTCGGCAACCCCAAGCTGAATGCCACGGAGCTGGCTACCTGCAAGAGACTGGGGCGCCACTTGGCCGACGCCCTTGTGCTGCACCGTGCGCATGTGCATCAGCAGAATCGCAATCGTCTGGGCAGCGAATTGATTGCCCGGCTAACGGCCCCGTTGGTGCTGCTCGATGAGCAGCGCCGGTTGCAACATGCAAACTCGGCGGCGCAAGCACTCTTGGCGGGGAGCGGCGCTGTTGCTCAACGGGGCGGCCGCCTTTACTGCCAGCATTCGCAGGACGACAGCGCGTTGGCAATCGCTCTACGCCAGCTGTTGGAAAGCAACCCCGCGGCAGACAGCGTGCGCGTCGACAAAGTGTTTTTGCGCGCTCGCTCGGATTCAGACGCCAGGACACTCGGGCTTTATCTTTATGCGTTGCGGCCCGATGCAACGCTGCGCGCGTTTGGGGACCAGGCCCTCGCGATGCTGTTGCTCCACGTTCCAGGACAACGGCTGGCACTCGACCCCTTTGTGGTCGCGGCGGCGTTCGACCTGACACCCCGCGAGGCTCGTGTGGCGGTAGCCATGGCGCAGGGCGCGTCGGTAGAACAGATAGCGCAAAGGCACACGGTGTCGATCAACACTGTGCGCACGCAGCTGGGCATCATTCTCGGCAAGACCGGCACCACCCGGCAGGGAGAACTGGTCAGCCTTCTAGCCGCGCTCCCTATGGCTGCGCTGGGCCTTGGTAGCGCATAACTGCGGGGCCCGTAAGCACGATCCGAACCAGGTCGGCTTGCCTTTTTGCACCAGCCTTTGCGGCGGCATTGCTGAGCTGGGTTCTGACGGTGTTCAGGCTCACTTTGGCTCGTTCCGCATATTGACTAAGGCTGAGGCCACTGGCAAGTGCCGAGGTAAGCATGGCTTCTGCCCTTGTCATCCGATATTCCTCCATCAGTGCAACGGTCAAGTCAGCAGGCTGCACGGTTGGGTCATGCAAGAACACGGCGGCGGAAGCGGCCATTCGCAATCGTTCGCTGCTGGATGGCAAGGGGACTATGGCCAAATGCATCGGACCGCCATAACCTCGCAGCCGTATAGTGCGCTGCAACCGGGCGCTCGAACCCGGCATAGAGCCAGGATGCGTCGCCATAAAGACTTCGCGCTGAAGAATTTTGTCTGCCTCCGCAGCAGAAGCAAGCAGACGACCTGCGCGGTCGACAAGCAGTCCTCGCCGCTGGTTCAAAAGCACTTTTCCTGCAGGATTGACGGACAAAACGAGACCTTGGGCATCAAGCAGGACAACCCCACAAGGCAGAAACTCCAAAGCAGCTTCTGCATCATTCGCCCGCCTTTCCGACAGCACCAGCCGTCGGTGCAAGTCCGCCGCGCGCTGCACATGCGGCATCATGCTTTGCCACAATCGCAATGACTGGTCTTTGAAGTCGCCACCGCGTCGAGCCCGGACAAAACTCATTTTTAACGCAACCGTTCCCTGCCGGTCCACCACGCCACCAAGCGCGTAAAACAAATCTTGCGGCCGCAGCCAGTCAGCACCGAACTCGGTTTCAGGAAGCAACTCGTCTGCATAAAGCATCGATGACCATACCGCAATCCCGCTTGGCAGAGACTCTTCCCTATCGGTCCAGACATTCACTGTGGAGTAGTGCTCCATGTAGGCTTCCCATGCTGTTGGGTCAAAGCCTTCCAGCACTCCGATCGCCGAAGCATCAGGCAATTCAGATGGTGTGGAAGCGTCGGCGAAGTCGTGAAGAAATATGCAACTGGCCGACGCGCCTACGCTGCGATTCATCAACTTCAAAAAGTCAGGCCATAACGTTGGGTCGAAAGCCGCTTCGTACAGGGAACCGATGAGCTGGTTGGTTTCAGCTTCTCTGGTCGTCATGGCGATCTCCGTTGTCGTCAGTTCGTTCGGCAAGGATACAGGCCGCTTCGGTATCGGCGCTCAGCCGCCGCAGGGCGGGTACTTCGACCGCGCATCGCTCTATCGCCTGCGGACAGCGCGTTCTGAAAACACAACCCGACGGCGGATCGATCGGCGACGGCAGGTCGCCGTGTAATAGCTGGATCACTTTCTTGCGTTCCAGTTCCGGATCGGGAATAGGAATAGCGGACAACAACGCGCGCGTGTAGGGGTGACGCGGCGATGCATACAGCGCTTTTTTTTGCGCCACTTCCATCTCGTGGCCCAGGTACATCACGAGAATGCGCTTGCTGATGTGTTTGACCACGGCCAGGTCGTGCGCAATAAAGATCAGCGCCAGACCCATGGACTGTTGCAGGTCTTTCAGCAGGTTGATGATTTGCGCCTGGATCGACACATCCAGCGCCGACACCGGTTCGTCGCAGATGATGAGTTTGGGCTCCAGGATCAATGCGCGCGCGATGCCGATGCGCTGGCATTGACCGCCCGAGAACTCGTGTGGATAACGGTTGATCTGATGTTGCGTCAATCCCACGCGCGCCATCATGGCCTGCACGCGCTCGATGACCTCGGTTTTGGGCAACTCGGGCTTATGCGTTTTGAGCGGTTCGGCAATGATTTGCGCAATCGTCATGCGCGGATCGAGCGAAGCCAGCGGGTCCTGAAAAATTATCTGCACGTCTTTACGCACACGCAGCCAGTCCTGCGGGGCAGCCCCGTTCATCTCCTGGCCCATCCACCGGATGCTGCCCGAGGTGGCCGGAATCAGATTGAGAACCGCGCGCGCCAGCGTGGACTTGCCGCAGCCCGACTCGCCCACCACACCCAGCGTTTCGCCGGCGCGGATATCGAACGAGACTCCGTCCACGGCCTTGAGCGTGCGGCTGGCTGACCACGGCCAGTCCTTCGCATCGCGCACCTGAAAATACACCTTGAGGTCGCGGACCGACAGTATTGGGTCAGCGATTTCAGACATGGACCACTTTCACTTCGTGCATGGTGGCTACTTCCTGCACGCTTCGATGGCAGGCCCTTTGCGCTGTCGAGCCCGGCGCGGCTGGCTCAAGCAGCGGCATCACGTCCGTGCAATACGCGTCCGCCAATGGGCACCTCTCGCTGAACGGGCAGCCGCGGGGCAGACGCGCCATGTTCGGCGGAGCACCTGGAATCGCAACCAGCTCGGCATCGTCCTGGTCCAGCCGGGGGACGGCGCCCAGCAAGCCGACGGTGTAGGGGTGCGACGCGCGGTAAAAAATGTCGGGAGCGCTGCCCTGCTCCATCACGCGCCCACCATACAGGACCATGACCTGGTCACACAGCCCTGCCACCACGCCAAGGTCGTGCGTGATCAGCACGATGGCGGTGCCGAAGTCGCGCTGCAGGTCTCGCAACAAACCCAGAATCTGCGCCTGCACGGTGACATCCAGAGCGGTGGTCGGCTCGTCGGCGATCAGCACTTCGGGTTCGCACAACAGCGCCATCGCGATCATCACGCGCTGGCGCATGCCGCCCGAGAATTCATGCGGGTACATCGTGATGCGCCGTGCCGCGTCGGGAATCTTGACCGCGTCCAGCAACTCCACTGAACGCTTGCGGGCGGCTTTGCGGCTCATCCGCTTGTGAAACTGCAACACCTCCGTCATCTGCCGCTCTACCGTCAGATACGGGTTGAGCGAGGTCATCGGGTCCTGGAAAATCATCGCCACCCGGTTGCCGCGAATCCGGTTAAGTTCGGACGTCTTCATAGCCAGCAAATCCTGACCGGCGTATAAGGCCTGGCCGCTGGCGCGACCATTTTGAGCCAGCAAACCCATCATGGCCAACACGCTCTGGCTTTTGCCCGAGCCGCTCTCGCCGACTATGCCAAGTGTCTGACCGCGATCAAGGTTGAACTCAATGCCATTGACCGCATACACCGGTCCGTCCGAGGTCTGAAACCGAACGCCAAGGTCCTTGACTTCGATGAGACTCATAAGACGCGCGTAGAGGCCCTTTTTCCGCCGGGCCGCCCCAAGGAAAAAACGGCCCCCTCGGGGGACAGCGCAGTACACGCAGTGACAAGCTTGGGGGTCATGTCTTCAACGGTCCTTGGGGTCCAGCGCATCGCGCAGTCCGTCGCCAATGTAGTTGAAGCAGTACAGCGTCACCGACAGAAAACCGGCCGGAAAAAGTAGCATCCAGGGCGAAATTTCCATCACGGCCGTGCCATCATGGATCAACACGCCCCAGCTGGTCATGGGTTCCTGAATCCCGAGACCCAGGAACGACAGGACCGACTCGGTCAGGATCACGCCCGGCACGGTGACCGTGGTGTAGATCACCACCACGCCAAGCAGGTTCGGAACGATATGCTGGAAGATGATGCGGCGTGTCGGCACGCCTATGGCACGCGCGGCCTCGATAAACTCCCTGGAGCGCAGCGAAAGAGTTTGGCCGCGCACCACGCGCGCCATGTCCATCCATGAAAAAACCGTGATCGTGATGACAACCAAATAAAACGCGCGCCCGAGAATGGTCACCATCAAGATGGCGATCAGCAAATACGGAACCGCGTACATCATGTCGACAATCCGCATCATGAACGCGTCGGTCTTTCCGCCCAGAAACCCCGCCGTCGCGCCCCAGGCTATACCCAGCGATACCGAGGACAGAGTCGCCAGAATACCCACCATCAGCGAGACACGTCCGCCGATCAAACTGCGTACCAGCAAATCCCGGCCGGATTCGTCGGTTCCCAGAAAATGCGCGTTTTTCAACGTCGGCGGCAGACTCATGGCGTCCCAGTCAGCACTGTCGAAAGCGTGCGGCGACGCGAACGGACCGAGAATGCAAATTGCCACGATCACGACCAGCAGACACAGGCTGACGACGGAAGCCTTATTGCGGAAAAAGCGCGCTCGTGCATCAGCCCACGGACTGCGACCCATTACCGCGGCGTCGGCCACATGGCCCAGGGCCTGGACCAGTGAATCCTGCTGGTTGCCGATCAACATTTCAAGCCGGCATCAATAACGGATTTTCGGATCCAGCGCCGCGTATGCCAGGTCCACCAAAAGGTTGAAAGTGACAGCGACCACCGTAACCAACACCACCAAGCCCAGTACCAGCGTGTAATCGCGGTTGCCCGCGCCGTTAACGATGAGTTTGCCCAGGCCGGGTAAGGAGAAAACCGACTCCGTTACCACCGCCGCGGTAATGGACGCAATCGCCAATGGACCCACCAGCGACACCACGGGCAACAACGCGGGTTTGAGCGCATGGCGCAGAATCACCGTTCGCATCGGTAGCCCCTTGGCACGCGCTGTCCGGATGAAGTTGCTGTGCATGACTTCTATCAGGCTGCCGCGCATGACGCGCCCGATAGTTGCGACATTGATGAAGATCAGCAGTGCCATCGGCAGCACCATATAACGCGGTGCGAAATCGTTCCAGCCGCCGGCCGGCGCCCAGTGCAGCCAGATAGCGAACACCAGTATCAATACCGGCCCAATCACGAAAGACGGAAACGCACTGCCCAGGTTGCCGACCAGCATCACCAGATAGTCCACTGCGCTGTTCTGCCGCAGTGCGGCAATAGTGCCCAGCGTCACGCCGATCAGCAGGGCCAGCACAATCGATCCGCCGCCAATCGCCGCCGACACCGGCAACGCCTTCGCTACCAGCTCATTGACCGACCAGTCCTCGTAGCGAAACGATGCACCCAAATCGCCATGCAGCAGGTTATTGAGGTAATACAGATATTGCTTCCACAACGGCTGGTCCAAGTGGTACTTGGCCTGTAGATTGGCCAGCACGGCAGCGGAGACCTTGCGCTCGTCGTCGAATGGTCCGCCCGGCGTCGCATGCAGCAGCAAATAACACACCGTGATGACCGCCAGCAGCGTAGGGATAGTGGCCAGCACGCGACGAAAGGTGTACGACCACATGGGAACAACCCGTCAAAACGATTTGTAAAGGACGAAAACTAGTGGGCAGCCGCTGCGGCACCTGCCCATGACTACTGCCCGCGGCCCCGCATCAATGTTTGATGATGTAGAGGTCCTTTGCGCGGTAGCGGTCGAGCGAGTTGGCGCTGGAATACCCACCTACGTATTGTTTCACCAGGCGTGGTACGGTGTATTGCAACAACGGAATCATCGGGTAGTCTTCCATCACCAGCTTTGCGGCCTGCGTGAGCAGCGTCTTGCGTTTAGCCGGGTCAAGGGACTTATTCCCTTCGTCGATCAATGCCTCGGCCTTGCGGTTGCAGTTGCCTTGGCTGTTCTGGTCCGAGTCGCATTGCACCAGCGTCAGGAAAGTAGTGGCATCGTTGTAGTCGGCGACCCAGCCGTTGCGCGCCATCTGGTAGTCGCGGTCGTTGCGCTTCTTGATCAGCACCTTGAACTCCATCGCTTCCATGTCGGTATCCAGCCCCAGCTTGGTCTTCCATTCCGACGCGGCAAAAATCGCCATTTTCTTGTGGTAATCGCTGGTGTTGTACGCAAACTTGACTTTTGTACCAGGCGCTACACCGGCATCGGTCAGTAGCTTCTTCGCTTCGGCAACTTTCCTTGCCATCGGCCACTTGGCCCAGTCATAAGCGGTCACGTCGGCACCCGAAACACCGGCCACTATCACCCCATAAGCCGCCACCTGTCCGTCGGCCGTCACCCGTTGCGAGAGGATGTCGCGGTCGATCACCATC
>JANYBQ010000052.1 GCA_025360705.1 Betaproteobacteria bacterium
TGCGCCAACTGGGCGATGACTTGCCGGACCGCCTGATCGTCGCCCATCTAGGCAATGGGGCAAGCATCACTGCCGTCAAAAGCGGGAAATCGATCGATACCAGCATGGGACTGACCCCGACTGGCGGGGTGATCATGGGCACCCGCAGCGGCGACCTCGATCCGGGTGTTCTGGTCTACCTGATGCGTGAGAAGAAGTTCGACGCGGCCATGGTCGAAGATCTGGTGGACCACCGTTCCGGCCTCGCGGGAATTTCGGGCGTTGACAGCGATATGCGGCGCCTGCATGAGGCGGCCGCGTCCAACCGCGACGCGCGACTTGCCATTCAGATGTTCTGCTATTCCGTGCGCAAGCAGGTGGCCGCAATGATCGCTGCGCTTGACGGCTTGGACCTGCTCGTATTTACCGGGGGCATCGGAGAAAACGATGCGCCAGTGCGCGCGGAAATATGCGCTGGCTTGTCCTGGCTGGGCGTCAGCCTGGACAAGGCGCGGAACCGGGCCGCAAACAATCCCATCGACGATTCCGCGTCGTGCTGCCCGGTACGGGTTCTCGCCTCGCGGGAAGATGAGCAGATAGCTCGGCATACCTGGGCACTGTTACCACAGGACCGGCGCGATGACACGACTGCGGATATGAACGAGGCGCTGGACAAACTTGGGTGAATTTCAATTGACTGTTTTGGTTTTTTAAGGGGCAAGTCATGGAGTGGTTTTCACAAAATTGGGTTTGGGTTCTATTTTTTGTCGCGTTTATGGCGATGCATATGTTCGGACATGGAGGACACGGAGGGCGCAGTGGCGGTAACGATGCCGACCCGGAGCCCGCACGTAAAGACGGTGCGCTACGCGGTTCCGAACCAGGGGCGGAGCACCGCCATTAACAGGTGAGATTTTGATTTGAATAGGAGCGACGATATGCTGAATATGAAAGTCGTGACATGGTCATTGGCGAGCTGGACGACGTTTTCGTTTTTGTTTTGTGTTGCATTTGCCATGTTGACGCCGTCGAGCCTCACCATGCATGCGCTTCTCCTTCAGGTGCTACCGGGGTTCGAATGGTTCAGCTGGCGGGGCCTTCTTGTTGGGTTGATTGAGAGCTTCCTGTATGGCGCGTTCGCCGGTCTCGTTTACGTGCCAATTTACAACTTCTTCCATCGTACGTGGGTGAGGCAGTAGGTGTTCTAAACGGACGAATCGAATTTATCAACGGCTCGATTGAGCCATTTCAAGGAGTCAAGATCGTGAAACGAAACAACACGTCGATGGCGAAAGGGATCTCAATTTTCCGCTCATCGCTGGTAGGCACCCTGTGCCTTGGCTTCGCGGGGCATTTGCTCGCGGCCTCGGGCGCAGAAAACGCGACGGCACCCGGCGCGGCCGTGAAAACCGTCACCCCCGCCACCCAGAAGTCCGCTCAGAAATGCATGAATGATTTGCGCGTGCTCGACCGCGAGATGCAGACGGATGGCAACTGGCTGCACGGCTCCGGCTTCGGGTATGGTTATCCGGCGCACGGGTATGGCTACGGCTACGCCGCAATGCCGGCCACCACCCACGGCAATGCAGTCTCAAGCGCTTACTCGCGGGCCCGGCCGGGCTATGAAATCCGCACGCTGATTGCGGCCGCCACGATTCTCGCGGAGCGCGGCCAACAGCCGCAGCGCGATGCGCTGCTGACCGCGGCTCGAAGAATCTACAAAGGTTACGCGGACGACATGCGAGAAGGCAAGATGCCAAGGGGGGACGGGATAAGCTGGCGGCGCACGCAGATCGCCGCGGCCCTGCCGGTCGCCGGCAGCAAGGTGGCGTACCGTTCCGACCAGCTGATTGGCGCTGACGTGGTCAACCCCCAAGGCGACGATCTTGGTGACGTGTACGACGTCGTGATGAATCCGCAGACTGGCAACATCAGTTATCTGGTGCTTGGGCGCGGCGGCGTGTTCGGAATCGGCGAGAGGCACGTACCGGTTCCATGGGACGCCTTCAAGGTGACTGCCGGCAACAGCATGATGGTGCTCGATACAACGAAGAGCAACCTGGATGCGGCCCCGCGCGTCCAGGTAAACCACTTCTCTCGGCAAGGTACCGTCGGGCAGCAAGGGCAAAGCGCGGATACGTTCTGGAAATCGAACATCTTGAAGTGACCTGCCAAGGATGGAGTCAAGTCCGGCAAGCCGATCAACGTGGCGTGAAGAAGCGCGCCGCGACTTTGCAAGATTTGCTCATGAACGCAACAACCTCCCGAACCGCCGCCGGCATAAAGACGGCCGAAGCTCCCGCACTGCGGGCGGTGCAGTTGGCCTGGCTGGCGGCGGCCGTCTTCGTCGTCTCGGCCGGCTATGGAGCGCTCATGCCGGTGTTGCCGGGATGGCTGAATTCGTTGATGCCCGGCGCCAGTGCCTCTGAAGTCGCGCGCCACGTCGGCCTTTTCAGCGGCGTCTACGCGGCCGGCGTGCTGGTCGGGGCTCCCTTGTGGGGCGTCATCTCGGATCGCGTTGGTCGCGGGCGCATTCTGATCATCGGGGTGGTCGGCTATAGCGCAAGCCAACTGCTTCTGCTCACCCCCGCATTGAACAACTTTTGGGCGCTCTACGCGCTGCGCGCCGCGACCGGTTTCTTCGTGGCCGCGGTCGTCCCGGTGGTCTCGGCGCTGGTCGCCGAACACACCCCCGAAGGAAAGCGCGCGCGGCGCTTCGCGTGGTTGAGCGCCATGTCGCTGCTCGGATTTCTGTTTGGACCGGGGTTGAGCATGGTCGCCGATGCAGCCAGATCGGTGGCCGGCGCCGGAGCGGTGACCCCTGCAAGCTCGGCGCAGGCCGTCATCGTGCTGTCCGCGCTGCTCGGCGCGGCGGTGATGGTGGGACTGGTTCGGACGCTGCCGGCCCAGCATACCCCCGACGCGGCTGCGCCGAAGGATTCAACAACCCCGGCCGAGGTCCACACTGCCGCGCTGTGCTGGCTAAGCGGGACGGTAACGCTCGTGCTGGCAGGCTTCGAATTAGGCATCGTGCTACAGGGGCAGCAGCACAACGCCATGTCCTCGCGCCAGGTGGCGATCATGTTCGCCGAATGCAGCCTGGTGATGCTGGTCGTCAACGCCTTGCTTTTTCTCACCGGGCTGCTGGAGAAGATTTCCTCGCGCAGCCTGATCGGCGCCGGGCTGCTGCTGGCGATGTCCGGGCTGGCCGTGATGGCCTGGCACAGCGCCCAAGCCTGGTTGTACCTGGGTATCAGCCTGACGTCGGCCGGCACCGGCCTGGTGCTGCCGGTGATAGCCTACCTGGCCGCCGGGGTACCACGCGAGAAGCTCGGCACGATGATGGGTGCCCTGGCCGCGGCCGCCGGCCTCGGCCAGACGCTCGGATCATCCATTGGCGGATGGCTTTTCGGTGCGCTTGCACAAGGCAGCTTTGGTTTGTCGATTGTTCCTCTGGTGGTGATGCTGGTGCTTCTGCTGACACGGCCGCGCTGGTGGTCAGTGACGTCTGCCGGGTGAACCCAACAGTTGGGGGTTTGACTGCAGCCGGCGGTGCGCTCGCGCGCACTGATGGTCGCGCCAACTGGGTCGGTTTCCGGACCCCAGTTACTGCATATCCCTCTTTTCTCCGACGTCAACGAGCGGGTCTGAACGCATAGCGAACTTTTCATCGCGCGGCTCCGAACTGCGCGGGAATGGCGCCGTTCAACAGCGGCAGGTTGCCGTCGTCGCCCAAAGCCTTGTAGACGCCGACCAGGCCGGTGCTGAGCAGTCCCGTACTTTCCGCCAGCTCGCGTTGCGCCTGCAGATGGCTGCGTTCGGCATCGAGCTGCGGCACGGCGTCGGTCAACCCCTGCGCGTAACGTGCCTTTGCCAGCGCCAATGCCTCCGCGCCGCGCCGCACTTTTTCTTGGAGCTTGTCGCGGCGCTGGCCCTCGGCTACGTAGCGCGTGATGGCTTCATCGACCTCGTGCCACGCCTGCAGGACGGTTTGCCGATAGGCCACCGCAGCCTCCTGCTGCTGCAGCTCACGCAGGGTGACAGTTGCTTTGCGCCGGCCATGGTCGAAGATGGGCAGGCTGAGGCTCGGGCCGATGGACCATTGCCGGCCCGCCCACTCGCCGAACCTGGCAGCGCCGACGGCCTCGCTCCCGAAACTCGCGCCCAGCGTGATTTGCGGGTAGAGCTCGGCCGTGGCAACGCCGATGTTCGCCGTGGCCGCGTGCAGCTGCGCTTCCGCGGCGACGATGTCGGGGCGACGGCGCGCGAATTCGGACGGCAGGCCAAGCGCAAGGTCGGGCAGTGCCGGATCGTCGATGCCCGGCTCCGTTGGCGTCAACGCCGATTGCAGAGCGCCTGGCACAAGACCGCAGAGCAGCGTGATTCGGTTCATTGCGCGTGCCTCCAGCTCGAGCAGCGCCGGCAGCCGCGCACGCAAATCCGCGGTTTGCGCAGCTTGTCGGATCGAGGCCGATTCATCCATCAAGCCACCCTGGAATTGCGCTTTGAGCAGGCTCTCGATTTCCTCGGCCGCAGCCAACTCCTGTTGCGCAAGCCGCCATTGCCGCTGAACCGAGCGCAACTGAAAGTAGGCGCGGGACAACTCGGCCGTGACGCTCAACTGCGCCTGGCGCAAGCTGGCGCCCGCGCCTTCGGTGCTGGCCTGCGCCGATTCCACCGAGCGGCGCACGCGACCCCACAGGTCGAGTTCCCAGGACGCATCGAAACCCGCCTGGTACAGGGTGAAAGGGGCGCTTAGCGCGCCGATCAGCGCTTCGCGATTGCCTGGATTGCCTTGACCCAGCGCGTCGATCAGGCGTGTGCTGGCACCGACCTCGCTTTGCCGCTGTCTCGCCACCGCGCCACGCGCCACGACCTGCAAGCCATGCTGCGCCGCGACGGTCGTCTCCGTGACGCGGGCCTGCACGAAGCGAAGCGTCGCCGTCTGCAAATCCTGGTTGGCCTGCAGCGCGAGCACTTGCAGGTGCTTCAACGCGGGGTCGTTGAACGCAGACCAACGGTCGGCGGTGACCGGTGCGCCAACGCCAGGTTCCGGGGCGGCCAGTGCTGGCGCGCCGCCGTGCCAGTCGGACATCCGCACCGGTGCTTGCGGCACCGGCCGCTGGAACTCCGGACCGACCGTCATGCAGCCCGCGAGAGCGCCCACGGCGACCCATGCGGCCGCCGCCGAGCAGGCCCCGCGAAAGCGTATTTGCGAAGTCATCGGTGCCTACCTTTCAGACCAACCGGTTTCGAAACAGCCACGCGGCGGCCGGCAAGGTAATGGCCACGATGGCGAGAAGGGGGACGAGGTCGGCGGCGATCGCCCCCACGCCGACGCCTTCGAGATAGACCCGCCGGGCCAGATCGATTCCGAATCGCATCGGGTTTGCCAACGTCGCCAGTTGCAGTGTCTTCGGCATGTTGGCCACCGGGGTGGTGAGCCCGGAGAGCAGCATCATGGGCATCAGCAACACAAAGGCGTACAGCATGGCCTGCTGCATGGTGGCAGCCAGGGCGCTGATCGACAGCCCGATGCCGACGCCGGCGATGGTGAATACGGTCAAGCCGATATAGAGCGTCAGCAGCGACCCGGCCATCGGCACCTGGAACCAGAAGCGCGTGACGAGGAGCACGAGAGTCGACTGGATGAGCCCGATCATGACCGGCGGCAAGGCCTTGCCGATCAGGATTTCGGTCGGCGACATCGGCGTCACGAGCAACTGATCGAAGGTTCCCTGCTCGCGCTCGCGAGCCACCGACAGAGCAGAGAGCAGGATCGTCTGCAACATGCTCAGCGTCGCGATCAGCGCCGGCATGAAGTTCCAGCGCGTTTCCAAATTCGGGTTGTACCAGGCGCGCGACTCGACGTTGATCATCGGCCCCGGCGCACCGCGGCGTTGTCGTTGTTCGGCGTTGAATGCGTCGACGATGGCGCCGACGTAGGCTGCCGCGGCGTTGGCCGTAGTCGAGTTGCGCGCATCGAGAATAAGTTGAATCGGCGCTGCTTCGCCCGCCAGCAGTTCGGCTTCGAAGCGAAGGCCGATCTGGATCACCAGGAGGGCCCGTTGCGAGTCGATGACCTGGCGAACCTCCGCGGGGGTGGCCACTGTCGCGACGCGTCGAAACACGCCCGTGCCGTCCAGACGCGACAGCAACTCGGCGGACAGGGGGCTCCGGCTCGAGTCAAGCACCGCGTACGGGATATGGTTGAGGTCATAGGTGGCGGCGTAGCCGTACAGCAGGCCGTACACCACGGCCGGCGCGAACAGGATGAAACGGCTCGATGGGTCCTTCAACACGGCCAGGAGTTCCTTCTTGACCAGGGCGAACACGCGGCGCAGGAAGTCAGTCATGCCATTGTCTTTTCCGTTGCCCGACGTCATGCCAACGACTTGCGCGTGACCACCCGAGCGGCGACCAGCAGGACAACGGCGTACGCCCCCAGAATGGCCCACTCCCTGGCGATGAGCGGCCAGACATTGCCGGCCAGGAACAGCGTCTTCAGCAACTCCAGGAAATGCGTGGCGGGAAGAGCCTCGCCGATCAGGCGCACGACGGGTGGCACGTTGTGCAAGTCGAACAGAAAGCCCGAAAGTATCACGGCGGGCAGGAAGTTGGTGACCAGCGCAAGCTGGCTGGCCAAAAACTGGTTCTTGGTCGCCGACGAGATCAGCAGGCCGACACCGAGGGCGACGAACATGTAGAGGATCGAGCTTGCCACCAGGACCAGCAGCGAGCCCTGAATCGGCACGTCGAAAAGAAAGCGCGCCGCGAGCAGACACAGGGCGAAGCCGATCATGCCGACGACGAAGTAAGGGATCATCTTGGCGAGCAGAATTTCCGTCGGCCGCACCGGAGTGACGAACAAGGCTTCCAGCGTGCCGCGCTCCCATTCGCGCGCAACGACGAGGGAGGTGAGGAAGGCGCCGACCATCGTCATGATGATGACGATAAGGCCGGGCACCAGGTACCAGGCGCTGGCGTTGGCGGCGTTGAACCACATCCGTTGCTCGATCGTGACGGTGCCGAACGGTATGGCTCCCACTATTGCCGCGCGGCCGCCCTCACGGTCCGCCAGCCGCGCCGACCATTGCGCCAGCGCTCTGGCGACGTAGACCTGGACGACGCGCGCGGTGGCCGCGTCAGCGCCGTGAACGATCAGCTGTAGCGTGGCGTGGCCAGCCGCCAGGCGGCCCGTGAAGTCGCCCGGCACGCGCAGGATCGCCTGCACCTTGCGCTCGCGCATCAGCGCCTCGGCGTCCTTCATGGAGTGCACCGTGGCCAGGGTGATATAGGGCGAAAGACGCAGCCCCGAGAGAACGTCGACTACGGTGGGCGATGTGTCTTCCAGCACCACCGCGATTTGGGCGTTCTGGAGGTCGAGCGAAATGCCATAGCCGAAGAGCAGGATGAGCACCGCCGGCAGGGCGATGCCAATGGCGAGATTGCTCGTATCGCGCAGAAGCTGGCGCATTTCCTTTACCGTCAGCGCTGCCAGGCGCAACCAAAAACCGCCCTTGCGCGGTTCGGCAAGCCGGCTCATGTCGATGGCCTCTTGGTGTCCGGCTGGCTGGCGGACGAGCGGGCACGCCGCACGATGCTGATGAATGCCGCCTCCATGTTGAGCGGCTCTTTCGGTTCTCTCGGCTCGGTCGATGTGTCGGCGTGCGCGCCGGCTTGGCCGCGGACCTCTTGCGGGCTACCGATGGCCAGCACTTTGCCGGCGTCCTGGATGACGATGCGGTCGCAATATTCCGCTTCCTCCATGAAATGGGTCGTGACCACCACGGTCGTTCCTCCCAGCGCCAGCGCGGTGATGCGGCGCCAGAACTCGCGCCGGGCCACCGGGTCGGTGCCACTGGTCGGCTCGTCGAGGAAGAGGATTTCGGGCTCGTGCAGCAGGGCGGCCGCCATAGCCAGGCGCTGCTTGTAGCCGCGCGGTAGCTGGCTGCTGGCCGTGCCCTGTTGGTCACCCAGGTTGAACTGGCCGACGACCGCCTCGATGCGCTCGCTCGCCTCTCGGCGATGCAGGCCATAGGCACCGGCGAAGAAGCGTAGGTTCTCGGTGACCGTGAGGTCGCCATACAGCGCGAATTTTTGCGCCACATAGCCGATGCGACGACGCGCCGGTGCGCCCGCGCGGCGCAGGTCGACGCCGGCCACGCGCAGGCTGCCGCTGGTCGCGGGCAGCAGGCCGCAGAGCATGCGAAAGGTCGTCGTCTTGCCAGCGCCGTTGGGCCCGAGCAAACCGAAGACCTCGCCGCGACGGACGTCGAACGAGGTGTTCTCGACGGCAGTGAAGTCGCCGAACTTGCGCACCAGGTCCTTCACTTCGATGACGGTGTCGATGGTGTTGGCGCTGCTGTTGGTTCTGGGCGCGGACCAGGCCGGCGCGGGGTCGACGGAAACCATTTTTTTCTCCGCCTGGCGTTCGCGCAGCAACACCATGAAGCCGTCCTCCAGACGAGCCGGAACTTCGCGAACAGGAGCCCCCGCCAACGATTCAAATGCCCGCGGGTCGTTGGCATCGGGGCGACGGATGAAGCGCACTTCGCCGGCTTGAGGAACGGAATCCACGACGTGCTTCGTATCGTCGAGCAGCCGCGCCTGCAGCAGCCGCGCCGGCTCGCCGGGCGGCGGCGTCGCCACGAAGCACAGGCGCTCGGCGTGACGACGCACCGTTTCCGGTACGCCGCTGGCCAGCAGCTGGCCCTCGCGCAACAGGAAGACCTGCGAGCAGCGCTCGGCTTCGTCGAGATAAGCTGTGCTGATGACCACGGTGATCTTTTCGTCCTTGCGCAACTGCGCGACGATTTGCCACAATTCGCGGCGCGACAGCGGATCGACGCCAACCGTCGGCTCGTCCAGCAGCAACAATTCCGGCGAGCGCACCAGCGTGCATGCCAGGCCGAGCTTTTGCTTCATGCCGCCGGAGAGTTTTCCGGCGAGCCGCTGCGTGAAGCGGCCGAGGTCGGTCATTTCCATCAGGCGGGCGTAGCGCTTGGCGCGTTCGTCGCGGGTCACACCGTGCAGGTCGGCGTAGAGATCGAGGTTTTCCTGCACGCTCAGGTCGTCGTACAGCCCGAAGCGCTGTGGCATATAGCTGATGCGATCCTGCACCGCCTGCGGGTTGGCGGCGACGTCGATGCCCAGCACTTTCAAGGTGCCAGTGTCAGGCTTCAACAGGCCGGCCGCGAGGCGCAGCAGCGTCGTCTTGCCGGCCCCGTCTGGGCCGACCCACGCGGTGAGAGACCCGGTGGCTATGGTGAACGACACGTCGTTCAACGCCGCCACCTTGCGCTTGGCCGGCTTGACCAGGAAGCTTCGGCCGAGACCCTCGCCGACCAGGGCAGGATGGCCTTCGGCGTTTGTCATGGCCGCGCCGGCGCCGACGCGGTCAGCGGCTGCAATCGCAGATGCACGGTCGCCGGCATGCCGAGGCGAAGCGTGTCCTGAGGATCGTCCACCAGCACGCGCACAGCACGCACATCGTAGAGTTCGCCGAACGGCACGTCCTTGCGCTGCATCTTTTTCCAGATGCTGAAGATGTGCTTGGGCCGGCCAGCGACATCGGCGCGAATGCCGGCATGCTCCAACGCATCGCGGATG